>JAFAWN010000058.1 GCA_019241735.1 Terriglobales bacterium | reverse complement strand
AGGTACTCTTGTCAACGCACTCCTGTACCGGTTCGGAAAACTTTCGGCTGTAGCCGGGGAATTGCGCCCCGGTATCGTGCATCGCCTGGACAAGCTCACCAGCGGGCTTATTGTGGTGGCAAAAAATGATGAGTCACATCGGCGCCTGGCAGATCAGTTTGCACGCCGATCGGTAAAGAAAAGATACATGGCCCTGGTGCACGGTTGGATGAAGCAAGATCACGGGATCATCACCGCCTCAATCAGCCGTGATCCTGTGCATCGCACCCGCATGACGGCACGCAGGGCCAGTGGGAGAGCGGCAATCACTCACTACGAAGTCCAGCGCCGGATTGATTCGCGTTTCGGAAAATTCACGTTGATGGAAGTCAGGATTGAAACCGGGCGCACTCACCAGATTCGCGTGCACCTTTCCTTCATCGGCCATCCAATTGTTGGGGACGCTGTCTACGGCACCTCCCCTAAGACAAAGCTCAAGGAAGCGCCTGGCATCTCGTTGCAAAGAAATTTCCTGCACGCAGCGCAACTAGAGTTGCAGCATCCACGAACGTCTGCGCCGTTGAAGTTTTCGCGCCCGTTACCTGCGGATCTGCAGGAATTCCTGCGTCAACTGGAAAAAGCTTAACAACGCCGGTTTTAACGGAAGGGGCCTCCTTTAGTCGGGCGAGCTTATAATGACAAAAAAATGAAAGTTCGCACTATTCTCATTTTGCTGACGGGCATTCTAGCGAGCGGGCGTCCCACTTTCCCGGCCCTCTCGGCCCAGGATTCCGAATTGCCTCCTGCGCCTTCTGCCGCCCACCAGCAAAAGACGCCGCCAAATTCACAGCAGGAATCGCAATCCCCCGGGCAAAGCACGGGAAGTGACCAATCTAAACCATCACGCCGTGAAGCGCAGCAGCCGGCACCTCGAAGTTCTCCATCTCCGCCGCCAGAACAAGCGCAGGACGCACCCCAGGATGACGACTCAGTTGCCCGGATCGTCAGCGTGGTCAACGAAGTCAATGTAGTTTTCACCGTTACCGACAAGCACGGCAGGTACGTGAAGGATTTAGAAAAATCGGATTTCAAAGTCCTGGACGACGGCAAACCGGCGCAGGCAATTCGCAGCTTTCACCGTGAAACCGATTTGCCCTTGCAGGTCGGTCTTCTGGTTGACGCCAGCAACTCAATTCGCGATCGCTTCAAATTCGAGCAGGATTCCGCTATCGAGTTCCTGAATCAAACTGTCCGCCCGAAATATGACCAGGCATTTGTGGTCGGGTTTGACGTCACCCCGGAAGTAACACAGGATTTCACTGACAACACCGAAGCGCTTTCGGCGGGAGTGAGGGGGCTCAGGCCGGGGGGCGGTACAGCAATGTATGACGCGCTTTATTTTGCCTGTCGCGACAAATTATTAAAGGCACCGCACAATGGTCCCATCCGCAGGGCAGTGGTTCTGGTCAGCGACGGTGATGACAATCAAAGCCATGTGACGCGTGAAGAGGCCATTGAAATGGCGCAGCGCGCCGAAGTGATAGTTTACACAATCAGCACTAACGTGACCGGTGGCAGCCAGCGGGGCGACAAGGTATTGGAACGCATTGCCGAGGCGACCGGCGGCCGATCATTCTTTCCGTTTCAAATCAGAGATGTTGCTAATGCGTTCGCTGAGATCCAGGACGAATTGCGCAGCCAGTACGCGCTTTCCTATAAGCCGGAGGAGTTCCGCGCCGATGGGCGCTATCACAGCATCGAAATCCTGGCAGTAAATCACAAAAGCTTGCACGTCCGCTGCCGTCATGGATATTTTGCGCCAGCTCACTGACGCGAACTCGTTATGCCTGGATATTCGGGCACCCCATTACCGGTTAAGCTGGGCGTCAAAGATAATTTTCGCGTTGCGGCCGTCGACATGCCCCCCGATGTCAGCGCGCTGCTATCCGGCGCGATTGCCGCCTGCATAAAAACTTCAAAAGCTCCGCTGGACTGCGCCATGCTGTTCGTCAAGACGCGGGCGCAGTTGGCGAAGCAATTCTCAGGGATAGCATCCGCGCTGGCGCCCGCGGGAATGCTCTGGGTCGCGTGGCCGAAGCAAACATCTGGAGTACCGACCGACCTTAATGAAAATGAAGTGCGCAGAATCGGATTGGAGGCGGGCCTGGTGGACGTCAAAGTGTGTGCGATTACGGAAATCTGGTCCGGTTTAAAATTCGTGATCCGCCTCAAGGATCGGAGTAGTAAGACTCGCGCACGGGGTCCGAAGGTTACGCCCTAGTCGCGGGATCCGGAGGCGTAGTATCCGCTCCGCGCCTGGATTTTGTAATCTTTGTTATTGCAGCGGATCTCAACTTTGCGATAGGTGCCATCCCTGGCCGTATTTGTGGGTGAATATCCAATGTTGTACTGGCTGCGGAGTTCGCTGGCTATCTGATTGAAAGCGGTTTTTAACTTATCGAAATTATTGCCTACTTCAATCACGCGGCCGCCCGTTTCCTGCGTCAACTTTTTCATTTCGCCGGCCCCGGAATATCCGCTAAAACCGTAAAAACCACGGTCGGCGCATAGCAGTACGTAAACAATGCTGTCGGATTTCTGCGCGGCCTCGATGGCATCTTTAATTTTGAGCTGGCTGCCCTGGTCCTCGCCGTCGGTAAGCAAGATCATCGCCTTGCGACCGACCTGCTGCGCCAATTCATCATGTCCCGCGAGGTACACTGCATCGTACAGAAGCGTTCCCCGGGGGCCGTTTGCGGTTGGCACCGGGCCGCCACCCAGTCCGGGAATCCCGCCACTGGGAGGCGCATTGATCTTTACCTGATTTAACGCGGATTTTAGAGCGTGCACGGAATTGGTGAAGTCCTGCAAGAGATCAACGTTAACATCGAAGCCGATGACAAAAGCCATGTCCTTTTCGCGCAGCACTTGGCTTAGAAATTCCCCTCCCGCCTGTTTTTCCAGATCCAAGACCCGCATCTGGCTGCCGCTGGCGTCAATCAGAAGGCCCAGCGTCAACGGCAGATTCGATTCGGCGGTGAAATACTTAATGGTTTGCGGCTTACCATCCTCCAGAACTTGGAAATCGTTCTTGGTCAAACCCGGAATGAGGCCACCTTTTTTGTCCTTCACGTTGAAGAAAAGCTGGACCACGTTGACACTGACGTTGAGGGTTGTCGTTGCCTGGTCCTGATCGGGAGTGGCGGTCTGGGCGTAGCTGGTTGCGGTCAGAAATATTAGCGAAAACATTAAAGCTGATGCTCGGAGTTGGATCATGCCAGGTATTCTCCCGCCCTTTTTGTTAGTCTATGTCCAAGTCCGTTAGATGCAAGAAATCGCGTATCTCAGCATCTGATAAATCTGGCTACCCGCCGTGAGGGTTCAGGGTGCAAGGTCCGAAGCGATCGAAAACATTGTGGATGCTGGAACTCTTGTTGCTCTCCTGTGGCCTCATGGCGACATTTGCAACCGCACAGGATCCACCAAAACAAGACCAGCAAAAACAAGACCAATCCCAAGAGCAGCAGAATATACCGGATGCGCCGTCGGCCTCGCGGCCACCGCAGCCGTTCCCGTCTCCATCGCCGAGTGGACCGGGAAGCGCGGAGGAGCAGAATTCCGGCCGCTCGCAACCTACTCCGCCCGGCCCTCCGCCAAATGCCGTGCCTCCCAACACCTCGAATCCTGCCACGTCGAATCCGTCGGACACTTTTGGCGGCCCGCCTCCTTTCAAAGTCGCGACCGTCCCGGAAGGCGGATCGACGGCCGCTGAGGCGGCTCCCAATGAAGAATTGTTCAAACTTAAGAGCGATGTAAATTTCGTTGAGGTCCCTGTCACGGTCAAGGATGACACTGGACGCATGGTGGACGGATTACTGGCAAAAGATTTTTCGGTTTATGAGGACGGCAAAAAGCAAGTCCTGAAATTTTTCACCAGCGATCCAATCGCGCTGTCGGTGGCAGTGATTTTCGATTTAGGCATGGCGGACGTGGAGGTTCAGAAAGTAAACCAGACCTTCCCCGCGCTCCAGGCTGCATTCAGCCAATTCGATGAAGTTTCGGTGTACACCTATAGCAGTAGCGTCTCGAAGGCTTCAGATTTCAGCAATGCCGGCCAAAGACTTTCGGCAGTGCTTAATGACCTTAAGACTGCCAGTGGGCGTAACAACAGTCCGCCCATTACCGGAGGCCCCATGGGTCCGCAAGGACCAACCATCAATGGCAGGCCGGTCGACCCCTCCACTCCGGCGGTGATCACGCCCCCGCAGGAATCTCACGTGCTCAACGATGCCATCCTCCGGGCCGCGCAGGACTTGAGCAAGCGCGATAAATCCCGCCGAAAGATAATTTTTATTGTTTCCGATGGCCGCGAATATCGGAGCACCGCGAGCTATCGGGATGTGTTGCGCGTACTGCTATCAAACGGAATTATGGTTTACGGGATAGGAACCGGCGGGGCCGCAATTCCGTTCTATAACAAGCTGGAAAAGCTGCATCTGCCGAAAATGGGATACAGCGACATTCTGCCCAAATATGCGAATGCGACCGGAGGCGAAATCTTCAACGAGTATTCGCGTTCCAACATTCAGTCCGTGTATGCGCGCGCGATTGGCGACGCCCGCAATCAATACACCCTCGGCTATACGACGCGGGCCGTCCCCAGCAGCGCTTATCGCGAAATTGAGGTGAAAGTGGCAAATCACGGCCCCAGCTGCAAGACCTCACTGCGTCCATGCGTGGATGTATTCGCCCGGGAGGGGTACTACCCGCTGCCGCGCGGCTCTGAATGAGTTAAGTGCAGCACAAACGTGCTTCAGAGGCCGAGTCTCAGGATGAAGACCAACCCGCACGCTCCGACGGTTTGACAGCGTCATGATTGGCCATAACCCGGGGCATTCATTAGGGTAACCGGCGTAACCTGCCAGTAACCGTTTCGCCTGTGATATAAAT
>JAFAWN010000339.1 GCA_019241735.1 Terriglobales bacterium | reverse complement strand
CGCTTGCGAAACCGGTATTTGCGACGCCTTTGACTGGATGGACAAAGGAGCCTGGGGAGTTGCCCACTCGACAATCTCAGAACTCTTGTCAGGCTCTTTGTTGCTGATTGTAACGGGCCAGTATTTCACGCTCAGCCCGCAGCCAATCTTCGCGTTCGTGGCCTGGTTCCCCGCCCCGCTGTTCGTAAATCTCATAAGCCCGGCGGCTGATTTCTGCCTGCAAATTAATGGGCGACGCGCTGGCGCTGGGCTTCGCTAGTGGCGCACTATTGACGTCATCGATCCCTGCCACCGGCGGCATGGTGATGATCTGTTTGTTACTGGTATCAACGATTCGGGCGGTTTTTGTTTTCGCCATGTTCGAATACTCCTTGCGAATTATCAAGCTCAGGACTCAATATTCATGAAGGCGCCGGCGGTCAGAAAGCCGGATTCTCCACCGGAAGATTCATAATCATAAACCCGATCGATGGTGGATGTCTGCCGCCGGCCTGCCGCCGCTCGAAAGCTCAATGAAAATCATGGGAACTGGTTTTCGCCTGGGTAATTGGCAAGACATGCACCTGATGCGCTTTCACGGAAATAACATTGTCCTGATTTTGGAGAACCCCTTCTACCATAAGAAATTGCGCGGACGTCAACAGCAGGCGGTTTTTTTGGAATAAATCCGGATTTACGATCGCATTGGCCACCCCTGTCTCGTCTTCGAGGCTTAAAAAAACAAAACCTTTCGCAGTCCCCGGCCGCTGGCGCGCGATCACGCAGCCGCCTATACGCAGATATTGGCCATTCGGGATTTGCTCAAGGTCGCTTGCTTTATGTACCCCTATAATTTCCATTCTGTCGCGGTGATACGCCATGGGATGTGGCCCTACTGTCATTCCGGTACCGCGAAAGTCAGCCACCAGCCGCTCTTCATGGTTCATGCGCCGCAGAGGAGATTCGAAATCATATTCCGGCAGATCTTCCAATAAGGGCCCGGGATGCCGGACCGCGCGTTCTACCTGCCACAGAGCATCACGACGGTGGAATTGGGTTCCATCGTTCTTGCCAATTTTATTGAGCGCTCCAATCTCTGCCAAAGTGTTCAACTCATCTCTTCGCAACTCCGGGACGCGCCTGGCCAGATCAGCAATAGAAATAAACTGGGATGCTTCGCGCTGCCGAATGAGCGCCACCGCTGCCGGCTCGCGTAAACCGCGAACATACGATAAACCGATCCGGATTGCTTGATCAAAACCGTCCCTGGTAACCACCGTACATTTCCACTCCGAGCTCTGGACATCGATAGGCAGAATCTTCAACCCGTGGCGCTGCGCATCCTGCACAATAGTGGGGGGACGGTAAAAGCCCATCGGCTGATTATTTAAGAGCGCCGCAGTAAAGGCCGCCAGATAATGGCATTTTAAAAAGGCGCTGGCGTATGCAATCAGCGCAAAACTCGCAGCGTGCGACTCGGGAAACCCATAAAGCGCGAATGACGTTATGGAAAGAACTATCTGTTCCTGCGCCTCCTGTGAAATTCCATTGCGCGTCATACCCGCCCGGAGTTTGGCCTCGATTTCCACCATGCGCGCACGCGACCGCTTGAATCCCATGGCACGCCGCAATTCTTCCGCCTCGCCTCCGCTGAACCCGGCAGCGATCATTGCCATACGCAGCAGTTGTTCCTGAAAAAGCGGCACCCCCAGAGTGCGCGCCAGCACCGGCTCCAGCGAACTATGAGGGTAGGTCACAGGCTCGCGCCCCTGACGTCGCTGCAGATAAGGGTTCACCATCTGCCCCACGATCGGTCCCGGCCGGATAATCGCCACCTGCACTACCACATCGTAGAAATGTTTTGGCTGCAATCGCGGCAGGCATGCCATCTGCGCCCGGCTCTCCACCTGGAACATGCCCACCGTATCCGCCTTGCGCAGCGTGGAATACACTGCCTCGTCATCCGGCGGCAGATGGGCCAGGTCCACTTCTTCGGCGTAATGGTTGCGAATCAGTTGCAGAGATTCTTCGAGCGCCGCCAGCATGCCCAGTCCCAGCAAATCTACTTTGATAATTCCCAGGTCGTTGCAATCCTCTTTGTCCCATTGCACCACTACGCGGCCCGGCATGGAGGCAGGTTCCAGCGGCACTACTGAATCCAGCGCGCCCTGGCAAATCACCATCCCGCCGGAATGTTGCCCCAGATGGCGAGGCAGGTCCTGCACCGCAACACAGAGCTCAAAATACTTGCGCAGCCGGGGATGATTTAAATCTAGGCCCGCAGCCTCGAAGCGGCGGTCGAAAGTATCATTCTCATCGCGATATTCCCAGTGAGAAACTGCGGCGGAAACTTTGTCGAGTGTTTCCGGATCAAACCCCAGGGCCTTGCCCATTTCACGGGACGCCATGCGGCTGCGGTACATGATGACATTCGCCGTCATGGCCGCGCCCCGCTCTCCGTAGCGCTTATATAAATATTGGATAACGCGTTCGCGCTGATCGCCGCTTGGGAGATCGAGATCAATGTCCGGCCACTCGCCGCGCCCTTCGGAAAGAAAGCGCTCAAACAGAAGCTCCATGCCCACCGGATCCACGGCGGTGATGCCCAGCGAATAGCACGCCGCGCTGTTGGCGGCTGATCCCCGCCCCTGCACCAGAATGTTTTGCTGCCGGCAGAACTGCACCAGGTCCCAGACGATGAGGAAATATCCCGCCAGATCTAGCTTGCCAATCAATGCCAGCTCCCGCTCCATCTGGCGGCGGGCGCGCTTTTGCAAATCTTCGCTGCTGCGGCCGTAGCGATGCTGAAAACCTTCCCACGCGCGCTCCCGTAAAAATGACTGCATGGTTTCACCATCAGGGACAGGATATTTCGGGAACTCATATCCCAGATCGCTCAGCGAAAATTCCAGGCGCGATGACAGCTCTTGCGTATTTGCAATCGCTTCCGGCAGGTCTGCGAATAATTCCAGCATCCGCTCCGCGGATTTCAGATAACGTTCGGAATTTCTCGCCAGCAGACGTCCGGCAGTGGCCAGGGTCAAATGATGGCGGAGGGCGGTGAAGACATCGCAAACTTCCCGCTCACCTGTGGTCGCATAATGCACGCCATTTGTGGCCAGGAGTGGAAGTTGCAGTGAGCGGGCAATTTCAATGGCAACCCGGTTGCGCTCTTCCTGTTCGCGGTGAAAATGGCGCTGCAACTCCACATAAATATTGTTATGTCCAAATATTTCCGCCAGCCGCTGGATAGCGCTGCGCCCCTGCTTCACTCCGCCTTGGTCTACAGCCACCGCCAGCGGCCCAGTTTCATCGCCGGTTAAGCAGATAAGCCCAGCCGAGTGTTCCTCAATTTCATCTTCATGAACCGACCCTTCGCCTTTTTTGGCGCGCAGTTTCATTTTCGTGATCAGCCGGCACAAGTTCTGATAGCCCACGCGGGAGCAAGCCAGCAACGGAAGCCGGAAAAGTTTTGGATTTCCTCCAACGGCTGCTCGGGAAGAAACTGAATCAGTGCCAAACTCGCAGGTGACTTCTGCTCCAATATGCGCTTTAATGCCCGCTTTTTTCGCCGCCATATGAAAACGCGGCGAGCCATAGACGCCATTGGCGTCGAGCAGCGCCATTCCAGGCATCCCCAGGTGCGCGGCAGTTGCGGCCAGGTTTTCAGGGAGCGATGCGCCTTCAAGAAAACTGAAGGCGGAGCGTGCATGAAGCTCTACATACATTCAGCGACAAGCTCCCAATTTTTCAGTCATAGGTCCCTTCCAGAAACCATTCACCGCTCAGCAGATTACGCACCAGGCGGTAAAACGCGATGCTCGAGTCTTCCTGCACCGCAATGTCCCACTCATCCCGCGCCCAGCCTTTTTGCTCCCACCAATCGCCGGTCGAGCGCCAGGGGCCTGCTGCCCAGAGGATTTCTTTTTGCGGCTTCTCTTGAAAGCACGCAATCCGCGCCGGCTGACCATTGCACAGCGCAACTTTTGTCCGCCACGGTGGCCGCAAAATGCGCAGCGCCATGATGGGCGCGGTTTTCTTCCGCTCCGTTTCCTCTCCTTCTGATTCCTGCGGGACAAAATGCCGCATACGAAAACTTTCAGGGCGATGGCTATCCAATAACTCCACCGAGCCCGCGTGCTCTTCTCCCACAATTGCTGCAATCCGCGCCAGCGTTAATTCCAATTTTTCCGGCTCCGGGGCCGGCGGGGCAAAAAGCCCGCTCTGCGCGGTTCGTGGCTTCACCGGTTCCGCGCGCAGATGAATCTTGAGAATGGGCGCCCCTGGCGGATGCGCCTGTAAATCCAGATGTAATAATTTGAGGAAGGTCGAAGAATCGCGCAAGGGAAGCGGAAGGCGAAGAGTGCGTTCGAAAATTTGGATGCCGGCGGCGGAATCGCTGCACGTCTCTTCTTCCCGGATGCCGTCTGCCAACTCCAGGCGAAGCCGCAATTGCTGTGTGGCAAAGGCAAATGCGTTCAAACGCGCGAATAATTGCTCCAGTAATTGGTTTAGCAAAAATGCCAGTGGTTCCAGCAACGTCAACGGATATTCCAGCTCGATCGACTCTTCAAACACCAGCGGCGCCTCGACCGGAACCAGAGTGCGGAAAATTTCTCCGCGCGCCAGGCATTGCAGATGCAATCCCGCCTGCCCCAATCTTTCGCTGAAAGACGCTGCCGGCAATGCCGCCAGCGCTCCCAGGGTACGCACTCCCCAGCGATGGAAAGTTTCTAAAAACTGTTCCGCTTCTGGATTGGACTTCCGCGACTCATCAAACACCGATCTATTAAAAAACGACCCGTCCAGCAAAATCTCTACCGGCAAGCTGCTCAACCGTCGCGCTTCTTCCCCCGCCGGAATGATGGTCACGCCTGAAAATCCGCGTGCCGCTATTGCCGCGGTATCCGGATTGGAAGCAATCGCAATATTGGCGTTCAGCCCGCAATCCCGCACCCTTGCCGCCAAATTGCTGGCGACATTTGCGGCGGATCCGAAAAGTGATTGCAAGCCCCGCAAATCCACGTTTACAGTGTCCAATCCTGCATCCTCGATTCGCGGCGAGAACGACTGCGCGCAATTCAGCAATACTGCGTGAGCAACTGCCTCCTCCGATAAAGACCGTGGACACAGCATCAACCCCGGCAGCGTTTCCACCTGGCTTTTTGTCATTCCCAGTTCAATTCCCGCGCGGCGCGCGCTTTCATTCACAGAAACAACTTTTTGCAGCGGGGCTTCGCCGCCTACTACCGCAATTTGTTGCAAGCGCCATTCAGGGTGGGAGCGAAGCAGCGCGGCCACGGGAAAATCAGGGACGAAGATGCAGGCATAAGCAGTCATGGCTGGGTTGACTACGTTGGGGTTGACTAAAATGGGGTTGACTTCGTTGGGGCGGACTACATTACATTGAGGATCACCAACCTCTCAACCGCTAACGCATCGCGTTTTATGCCAGTCGGTGCCGGTCAGCCGAAAATTCTGCTGTCACTGATTGCGACGGTTTCCGATCCAACCGCGATTGCATTACCTCCACATCCACCTTTAATTCATCCAACAGCCGCGTGTGCGACGGCCTCCTTTTTCCAGTAATTCAGAACTCGCACTTGAAGACAGATTCAATACCAGCGATGCGCAGGTCTGCGCGCAGGGTTCCGGGGCCACAACCAACAATATGGTGGGCAGATTCTCCACCGCGCGCTGAAAGCGGAACCACGACACTAATGGGATTCGCCGGACCGCCCTTACCGGAACGTCGGCCAGATCCATGGCAATGATGCCAAAGCCCCCGCTCTGCAAAAGCAAATCGGTGACCCTTAATGCCTGCTCCACCCGGTCTGCCGCTTTTTTTCTAAACGCTTGTTGCGCGGCATCTTTTTGTGGCCGCGTATCTTTTCCCTTCACGCTTTCTCCAGCCACTTTTTGACCGCCAACATTTTGCTGCAATGAATCCAACCCTCTCTTCTTTTCTCCGCACCGCACCCACAACAAACTTTCGAGATTGATACCCACCGCCGCTGCCGAAACTGGATCGAAGGCGTCCGAGGTATCGACCAGCGCGCAGATTTCTCCCCGCTGCGTGGCCGCTGCCAGCGCTGCCAGCAACACCCTGCTTCGTCCCGAAGACGATTTTCCGCAAATTTCTGTCAACCCTCCCCGCGGAAAGCCGCCGGTCAACCTGTCGATGCCATCCATTCCGCTCGAAACCCGTTCCGGCGCCGGCCTTATGCCCAGCTGTGAGGCAGTTTTTACTGCCGCCGATCCGCACTTCGCCGGAAGCCGTTTTAAAACCGCCGCTGCATCCTTTTTCGGAGGGAAAACTGCCCCCGCGCTCGAGGCGCCGACCCCCGATACTCCAATATCCGAAACGCCAATAAATGACGCGCCCATCAATTGCGATATAGACGACATTAAAAACCTGCTTCCACGGGATGAATTCAGGGAAAAATCAGGATTGCAGTTTTTAGGTTTGCCCGCACACTCGATCCAGTTCTTACCCTCTTGAAGTAACGTATTTTCGCTTTTTCTTCGCCTACTCTCCTCCCGCAAGATAGGGCCTGTCAAGAGGAATTTTTGCGGCGTATAAAGCCTTTCTTTCTATACTTTTAAAAAACTGGGGGAAGGCAGATCGCTGCACCGTAGATTTTCGCTGCACCGTAGATCGCTGCAAGGCAAATCGCCGGAAGGCACACGCTGGACAAATCACCGTCTGCTGTGGGCGTTGGATTTTATTAAATCGAACCGCCGCCAGCCTTCACGGCTTCCGGCATGTCTTTCCCTGGCGGTTGCAGTTACCGGGGTTGTGCCCTTCGCAGCCGAGGACGTATTATCGAAACGCAACTCCGCAGGTTTTTCGATCTTGCAATGGCGCTATCGTCTAGGGGTTAGGACGGAAGATTCTCAATCTTCAAACCCGGGTTCGATTCCCGGTAGCGCTACCAACTCTCTCTTAACGTGCTGACCGATTTTGAATGATTCCTGAACTATCACGCCAGGAAATTAGTTAACACCGTTCCGACGCAAAACTGAGAGGGTACAGTAGGTCAGGATGGTGGTGAAACCGGATTTTTCAAGACTCGGCGAGCGGGTCATTGAGTCTGAAGGCCTGATTTCACCAATTCACAGGACTGCTGTAGACTGCCGCATGTGAAAACGGGTTGCTTCCTCTGCTTTTTGCTTTTGGTCTCGCTCTGCAAAGCACAACGAGCCGACGAGCGCTCTACAAGTGAGCAGGTCAACGAAAGGCTACGGAAAGACGGCCTCTCAACCTTGCAACAAAAGGCCGCAGCAGGGGATGCTGATGCCCAACTTCAACTCGCGTTGGGATACATTGTTGGCGGATTATTGCCGAAGGACGAGAAGCTCGCTGCGAAGTGGTGCTCCGAGGCTGCACAAAAAGGGCTCGTAGCTGCAGAAACCACTCTTGGATATTTATACTCCACCGGAAAAGGTGTACGTCATTCCGACAAAGAAACGCTGCATTGGTGGCGAAAAGCCGCAAATCAGGGGAGTGCCGATGCACAGTTTAACCTCGGCGAGTTTTACGCCCTGGGACGCGGGACTAAACGCAATTTCAAGGAAGCGATGAGTTGGTTCCGCAAGTCTGCCGAACAAGGCGAATCAGATGCGCAATATCACTTGGGTCTGATGTATGAAGCTGGCAAGGGCGTCTCCGCCGATCCGAACGAAGCACTCCGCTGGTTTCGACTTTCTGCAGCCCAAGGCTTTGCCGACGCCAGAGTCAAAGTTGATCAATACTCCAAGCTCTTTCCACCGCAACATGAGTTCTCATTCGGCGGGCAGTCGACGCTCGGAATTGATGAGCTCCTGGAGGAAATGGCTCGTGAATACTCGGCTAAACCAACCGACAGGGCAGTCCAAGAAGATATCGCGTTCCCTGCAAACGAACAGGAGTACCACGCTCTTGGAAAGCACGCGATGCGATCTTCGGCGTTATCTAAAAGGAGTTCCAGATGCAAAAACGTAAACTTGGAAAAAGCGG
>JAFAWN010000235.1 GCA_019241735.1 Terriglobales bacterium | reverse complement strand
TGGCCCTGATGGTATGCGCTAGTCCGCTCGTCTGTCTCCTGCTGCGAGACCGCGTCCTGCTGGTGGAGCGCCTCCCAGCGTTGCGCCGACGTTTTTGCCAGGTTCAACTGTACTGCGGTCTGATCGCGGGCACTGCGCGCCTGCATCAACTCCTGATCGATTTCCGGAGTTTCGATCTCCGCCAGCAAGTCTCCCTTTCGTACGTGGCTGCCAATGTCTTTGAACCATTTAGCTAGATAGCCATTAGTGCGGGCATAGATAGGAGCCTCAGTGTAGGCCTGGAGTGTCGAAGGCAGGGTGAGATCCTGATTCGAAGCTTCGGCCTTGGGATGGATCACCACAACGCTCGGAACAGCAAGAGTTTCCGTCTCTTTTTTCAGGGCGCGACGTTCGTTAAGCCGGATTACCGTCCCAACTGCGGCGCCTATAAGCAGGAGGATTAAGGGAATTGCCACCAACCAGTACCGCGGCCCCTTCTTGGGAGCGCGGCCACGCCCCAGTACTTTGCTATGGCGTTCTTCTATAACCTGAGGCTGCATAAATTAATTCCGCAAGACTATCCATCCACTATGACGTAGCTTCTCCGCGTAAGGAGGCGCGCCGTTCTCTTCTTTCATGAAACATACTAAAGACCACGGGAACGAAAAACAGCGTGGCCACCGTGGCAAAAAGGAGCCCGCCTATAACTGCACGCCCCAGCGGAGCATTCTGTTCGCCGCCCTCACCCCAACTGAACGCCATCGGCATCATTCCTATGATCATTGCCAGCGCAGTCATAATCACCGGGCGCATGCGCGTATAGCCCGCTTCCATCGCCGCGGCAACCGGGTCTAACCCGTCATCCATGCGCTCCCGCGCGAATGAAACCATTAAAATACTGTTGGCGGTGGCAACGCCCATGCACATTACTGCGCCCGTAAGTGCCGGAACGCTAAGCGTGGTGTGGGTCAAAAACAGCATCCAGAGTATACCGGCGAGAGCTCCAGGGAGCGCGGTGATGATGATGAAGGGATCAAGCCAGGATTGAAAGTTCACCACGATAAGCAAATATACGAGGACAATGGACATGACGAGTCCGATCAAAAGCCCGGAAAATGAAGTAGCCATGGTCTCCACCTGGCCCCTGACAATCATCTCGGTCCCACGAGGCAATTGTTTTCGGAACCGTTGTAATGTCCTTTCGGTGTCGGCTGCCACGGCCCCCAGGTCGCGGCCATCCACGCTGGCGTAGACGTCTTCGACCGGAGCAACGTTGTAGTGAGTAAGAACTGCTGGCCGAGTCAATGCGCGGACAGTCGCCAGATTTCCAAGGATCTCCTGCGTAGTGGAAGCCGGTCCGCTGATTGGAGTGTTCATCAGGGCCTGTAATGAATCCATTTTGTACTGCGGAGTCATCACCGCCAGCACGTAACTCACGCCATTTTTGGGGTTAAGCCAATAGGTGGGAGACGTCTGAAAGCTTGAGCTAAGAGATACCAGGAGATTATTTGCGACATCACGTTCCGTTAGTCCCACTTGATCGGCGCGGCTGCGGTCCACATCAAGGTGCAGTGCCGGGTTATTTGTCAGTTGCTGTACGTGGACATCGACCGCGCCCGGTACATGCCGCAACTCATTGGCGATTTTTTGGGCGATCAAGTAGTTGTGCTCATAGTCCTGCCCGGTCAGCTGTATATCGATAGGCGCCGGCAAACCAAAGTTGAGAATCTGGCTAACGATATCGGCGGGCTGGAAGAAAAACTCCACGCCCGGAAATTTCTGCGGCAGACTCTCCCTTAATTCGCGGATGTAACCTTTGGTGGGATGGTGATTCTTATTCAAGCTGACAAGGACTTCGGCGTCTGAAGTTCCTATAGTGCCGGCATTGCTGTAAGTGAGGTTGATGCCGCTGTAGGGGAGGCCAATATTGTCGAGTATCGTGCTGATTTCTTTTTGCGGAATCTCGCGGCGCAGCTGCTGCTCCACTTCGTCAACCAGCCGGGCAGTCTCTTCAATGCGCAAGCCGGCGCGTGCCCGGATATGCAGCCGCATTTCGCCGGCGTCAACTCGAGGAAAGAAATCGCGCCCGAGGAAAAACGCGAGGCCACCAGACAGGATGCAAAAACCTAGAAAAAGCGTGACAAATAAGCCGCGACGGCCCATGACCGACTCAAGCGTGTGGTGATAGGAATCGCGCAGCCGTTCAAATCTCTTTTCGAACCCAGTGTGAATACGCCCGAAGAGGCTTGTCTTCCTGCGGTGCGCATCCTCTTCGTGGCCGCGCAACAGAAACATTACCAGCGTAGGAATCAGGGTTCGGGAAAGCAGATAGGAAGCCAGCATGGCAAAAACTACGGCTTCCGCCAACGGCACGAACAGATATCGCGCCACCCCGGTTAGAAAAAACATTGGGACAAATACAATGCAGATCGAAAGCGTTGAAACCAGCGCCGGAACCGCGATCTGCTGTGCACCATCCAGGATTGCCTGCTGAAGCTCTTTTTTCATCCCCAGATTGCGCTCGATGTTTTCGATTTCGACAGTGGCATCGTCCACCAATATTCCAACCGCCAGCGCCAGCCCGCCGAGGGTCATGATATTGAACGTTTCTCCCAGGGCGCTCAGCACGATCACCGACACCAGAATGGAAAGTGGAATGGAAATAGCGATAATCAAAGTGCTGCGCCAGTTCCCCAGGAACAGAAGAATCATTGCGGCAGTAAGGCAGGCCGCAGTCAAGGCTTCTTTCACAACTCCTGAAATTGCTGCGCGGACGAATAGTGACTGATCGAACAACAGCTTGACGTCCAGTTCCTTTGGCAGGGTCTCCTGTATCTTCGGCAGCTCTGCGCGAACATTTTTTACGATATCCAGCGTTGACGCGCCTCCATTTTTCAATACGCTGAGGAGTGTTCCGCGAACTCCGTCCTGCCGGACAATGTTGGTTTGTGGGGAGAAACCGTCGCGCACGTGGGCTACATCGCGGATGTAAATCGTGGAGTTGCCCTGGGTTTTTACCGGCAAGTCGTTCAATTCCGCGACAGTTTGCGGGCTGGCGTTCAACTCCACCTGATATTCGAGCGGGCCGAACTTCGCGGTCCCCGATGGCAGAACCAGATTCTGCGCGCTGACCGCATTGACAACGTCTACAGGGGTCAGGTGCTTTGCCTGGAGCGCCGGAATGTCGAGGTCGACTTGAATCTGCCTCTGCTTCCCGCCATAGGGGTAGGGAATGGCGGCACCCGGAATGGTGATTAGGCGGGTGCGGATGAAATTCACTCCGAGATCAAAAAGCTGCTGCTCGGGCAGCGTCTTGCTGCTTAACCCGACCTGCACGATGGGTACGCTGGAAGCTGAATATTGAATAATCAGTGGAGGCGTCGTCCCCGGCGGAAGCTGCCGGAGTTGCGTCTGAGAAATTGCGGTCACCTGCGCCAAAGCGGTTTGTATGTTGGCCTTGGGTCGAAAGAAAACCTTTACAACGGCAGTGCCATTGAGCGATTGCGAATCGATATGTTCTATGTCATTGACAAGAGTAGTAAGAGCACGCTCGGTCTGGAAGGTGATGCGGTCGGACATCTCCTGCGCGGAGAGTCCCTGGTATTGCCACACAATGCTGATAACCGGAATGTTTATTTCGGGAAAAATATCAGTCGGGGTGCGGTAGATCACGATAGGGCTCAGAATGAGGATCAGCAGCGCCATCACCACAAAGGTGTACGGTCTGCGCAATGCGAGAGCAACAATCCACATTCTGTCTGCCTCGATGGAACCCCAGATTTGTTAGGTGATGTTTATAGATGCGACAGAAGTAGTAGGGGATTTAAGCCCTTTTGTTTTTATGTATGGCAAAGCCAGCCATCCCGCCTCGATCGGCGGAGCAGTGTGCTTCTAGCGGGCCGGAAGAAGGATTTTACAGGTCGCCTCCCATTGCTAAGCCGCTGGATCCCCCCTGATTTCTAGAGGACGGAGCAAATCGGGTCCGGCGTAGGGGGGTAAATTTTATCGAGGTTGCGCCTGCTGCGCTACAATGGCTCTCGATGAAGCGCACACTTTTGGTCGCAGGATCACACGTTTTGTTTGCGCTAGCGTTATTTGCGCAAACCGCAACCGATGCATCGCGCCAGTCTTTTCACATTACGCCGCCCAAGCCAGTCGAGGAACTTCGGCGCGAGGCGCTTCAGGCCCAGCCCCCGGTCGAAAAGGGCAAGCGCAAGTCTGATCTTGTCGAAGTGGTGAAACTCAATCCCGCGATCAAGCTCGATATTCGATACGCTTCCGACAACAACTTTATGGGCACACCGTTTTATTCTCAGGCGCGTGCCTTCCTTCAGCGCCCGGCCGCCGAAGCACTCAGCGCCGCTAACGGAGATTTGCTCGCACACGGCTACGGCATCCTCATCCACGACGCTTACCGCCCCTGGTATGTGACGAAAATGTTTTGGGACGCTACGCCCGAAGACAAAAAGCGATTCGTGGCAGATCCCGCGGAAGGCTCGAAACACAACCGGGGCTGTGCCGCTGATGTATCTCTTTATGACTTAAAGACGGGTAAAGAGGCGGTCATGCCCAGCGGCTACGACGAAATGTCTGAACGTGCATATCCGAATTACACGGGTGGGGCGCCAGACGAGCGTTCCCGCCGCGATCTACTTCGCACGGTTATGGAGCAGCATGACTTCACTGTGTATGAATTCGAATGGTGGCACTTCGATTACAAGGATTGTGTAAGTTGGCCAATTGGAAATGTTCCCTTCGAGAAGTTGAACCCGAAGACGGAATAAGTGATGGCGGTGAAGCCGTGGGGGCATATCATTGGGTCTTGAGGTTTCAATCGGATTTTCGCCAGATGAAATAGGCCGGCGCCCCTACTAATGCAATTCCAATACCTGCCGCAGCCCGGCCCGGCTGCATGAAGATTGTGTTCGCGACCAGCGCGACCGCGGCACAAATGAAAATCAACGGCGTTACCGGATATCCCGGAACTTTGTAACGACGCTCTGCCTCCGGCACGCGCTTGCGATAAACGAAGATACTGGCCGCCGCCAAGGCGTAAAAGATCCAGCCGACAAAAACAACATAAGTAAGCAGTTGTTCAAACGTGCCGCTAGCTGCGAGAACCGATGACCAGACTGCGGCGGCGATAATCGCGAAAGCCGGGGTTCCAAAACGCGGATGGACACCCGCCAGACGTTTGAAAAAAAGTCCGTCTTTCGCCATGGCGTAGTAAACCCGGGGAGAGGTGAGGATAATAGAATGGGCCGCGCTGAACATGGAAATTAAAATTGCTAGCGCAACAAACTTGGCTGCCACTGGATTAATCACCAGAGACACAGCGCTCGCCGCCACGCGGTTAGAGGCCGCCACTCCCGCGGGCCCTAATGCCGCGAGATATCCGAAATTGGCAAACAGATATATTCCAATCAAGGCCCCCGTCCCGGCTAAGAAGGCGATCGGAAAATTACGCTGCGGATTCACGGCCTCGCCAGCGCTAAAAGTGGCATACTGCCATCCTTCATAGGCCCACAGCACGCTGATCATTCCCAGTCCGAAGCCGGACACATATCCTGCCGGTTTCATGACCTGCGACACCATGTGAATGGCCGCTCCCGATCCTTTTCCCAGCCAGATAAGCGCTGCTGACATTGATAAAATCGCTGCCACTTTGATTGCGGAGGCTACATTCTGCAGAT
>JAFAWN010000163.1 GCA_019241735.1 Terriglobales bacterium | reverse complement strand
AGGGCCGCCTCCAGTCGCGCGAGTACGCCCGATTCCTGAAGGACTGTGTCTCAGGATTCCAGCATTCGTACCTGATCGATACCGGTGCGCAAGTAGGAATTCGCCAAACCCGCTCACTGGTGGGTAAGCGCAGGCTGAGCAACGAAGATGTACTGCAGGGCCGGAAGTTACCAGGGGCAGCGACCTTTTCCGCGTGGCCGATCGAATCGCATAGCGCCGGTGAGTTGACCATAACTTATCTCGAAGACGACACCTATGACATTCCCTTCGAAACCCTGGTGCCGCAGACGGGAGAAAATCTGCTGGTCGCCGGACGCTGTCTTTCAGCGGAACACGAAGCCATGGCCTCGGCGCGAGTCACCGCGCAGTGCTTCGGAATGGGTTACGCGGCAGGTGCTGCCGCCGCTCTCATGCTCCAAGAGAATCTCAGCTCGCAGCAACTGAGCGGAGCGGACGTTCAAAACTGGATGCGGGCGCAGGGTTTGAAGACAGCCGGGGAGGTCTAGATGTTGCGGAGCAATTTCGAACGGGGCAGCACGCGGTGGGCCGTGCGGCGTTCGCAGTGGTGCGCCATGGGAATGCGCGAGGAGGATTTCGACAAACCGAAGATCGCGGTGGTGAATTCCTCGTCTACCCTTTCGGTCTGCTATATCCATTTGGATGACGTTTCCCGCGAGGTGCAGAACGCGATACGCGCCCATGGAGGGCTTCCGTTTGAGATCCGTACCACCGCCCCGTCCGACTTTGTTACCTCCGCGGGCTTGAAGGCGCGGTACATCCTGCCCAGCCGCGACCTGATCGTGAATGACATCGAGGTCATGGTCGAGGGCGCATGTCTCGATGGCATGCTGCTCCTTGGATCATGCGACAAAACCACGCCGGCGCACCTGATGGCCGCAGCACGTTTGAACATTCCGTCCATTGTTGTGCCCTGCGGATATCAACTCGGAGGCCAATGTGGCGGGCGCGAAATAGATATCGAAGAAGTTTATAAAGCCGTCGGGACCGTCGCTACTGGCCGAATGAGCGTGGACGAACTGGAATCGTGGACCAAGGTGGCCATCCGGGGTCCCGGAGTCTGTGCCGGCTTGGCGACAGCCAATTCCATGCACATCATGGCGGAGGCGGTGGGGATGTCCTTGCCCGGAACAACCCCCATCCGTGCCGGCAGCCCGAAGCTTTTTGCTGTAGCCCGCCAGGCCGGAGCCCGGATTGTGCAACTCGTTGCCGAAGACTTAAGGCCGCGCAAAATTTTGACTCCGGCCGCGCTGCGCAATGCCATTCGCATTGCTATTGCTATGGGAGCATCGGTAAACGTGGTTCGGCACCTGGCGGCGATTGCAACTGAAGCGGAACTGTACCTCGACGTGGTCGGGTTATTTGAGGAACTGGGCCGTAATATTCCGCAGCTTACACAAATCAAGCCTAATGGACCCGATCGGATTGAAGACCTTGAGGCGGCAGGTGGCACTCAGGCGCTCCAAGTGAGGCTGCGCGAACGTCTTGAGCTGGATACTTTCACCGTTAGTGGACGCAAGCTTGAGGAATTGCTTGAGCAGCCGATCCGTATTGATGAGGTGGTCGTGCGTACGCTTGATCGGCCATTCCGGCCGGAGCCGGGATTGGTAATTTTGCGCGGCAATCTCGCTCCCGATGGCGCAATTATGAAAATTTCAGCGGTCCCCGGAGCACTTCGTGAGTTCGAGGGCCCGGCCAAAGTATTCGAGGACGAAGACGCCGCGATTCAGGAACTGGCGAAGGGGCGCATTGGCGCCGGCGATGTGGTTGTACTGCGCATGATGGGACCAGTGGGTGGGCCGGGCACGGTGTTTGCCTGCAGCTTGATGGCCGCACTGGTGGGTGCCGGGCTCGGCGATCGGACGGCGGTGGTCACGGACGGCGAGCTCTCCGGCTTAAACCGTGGGATCACCGTGGGTCAAGTTATGCCGGAGGCGGCGTGTGGCGGGCCGTTGGCTGTTGTTAGCGACGGGGAAACGATACGTATTGATCTGTCTGCTCGCCGAATCGATCTCAAAGTCGACGACATCGAGGCCCGGCTCAAGTCGTGGAGTCCTCCACAACGCGAATTGAAGCCCGGATGGCTTGCCATCTACTCGGAAATGGTGCAGCCGATTCAGGACGGGGCGGTATTAGGCAGGCGCAAGAGGCTGGCGATGGTTTCATGATCGCAGGAGAGGTTTTACTGGATTCCCTGATAGCTGAATGATCGGAATACATTCCGATTGACGTGCTGGGGACTCAGTGATACAGTCTGGGCGTTTGTGGTGCGCTATCTCGGGCGCTGGTGCTGTTTCTAATGGTCAAAGAGCAGCTCGCGGGTGAATGCACAACCCTGGTGGAAAAGCGGAAAGGAGTCCAGCTTACGGCGACAATTCCAAAAGAATCTCCAATTGCAGTCGGGCCGACCCAGCTCCTGATTGGGAACCGGTGGCTCAACAGCCGTTCCCGCAAGACCTTTCCCACGGTCAATCCCGCCACCGGAGAGGAAATTTGCCGGGTCGCCGAAGCCGATGCAGCGGATGTTGATGACGCTGTGAAGGCAGCGCGGGCGGCATTTGAAACCGATCCGTGGCACAGCATGTCGGCGGCCGAGCGTGGCCTGTTGCTGCAGCGGCTGGCCGATTTGATCGAGGAGCACGCCGATGAGTTGGCCCTGCTGGAAAGCCTGGATAACGGCAAACCGCAACACGTTGCCCGCACCGCCGACCTCCCATTGGCTATTGCTACCTACCGGTATTACGCTGGCTGGGCCGACAAAGTACAAGGCAAGACCATTCCGATTGCGGGCAAGTACTTTTGCTACACCAAACACGAACCTGTAGGGGTGGTTGGTCAGATTATTCCCTGGAATTTCCCGATCCTGATGCAGGCGTGGAAACTTGCGCCCGCGCTGGCGACCGGCAACACCGTGGTGATGAAGCCGGCTGAGCAGACGCCCTTGACGGCACTGCGCGTTGGCGAACTTATTCTTGAGGCTGGTTTCCCTGAAGGTGTCGTGAACCTGCTGCCGGGGTATGGCCCGACGGCAGGCGCTGCCATCGCGAGCCACATGGAC
>JAFAWN010000451.1 GCA_019241735.1 Terriglobales bacterium | reverse complement strand
GCTCATTGTCAGTGGCATAAACCAGAATCCCTTCTTTTGTTTCCAGCCGAAAGCCCAGGCAACCCTGCGGATGATTGAGCCACATGCTTTGGACCTTCATATTTTCCAGCTGGCACTGTCCTTCCTGGATTTCATAAAAGTCGCGCTGGGCCTTCATTTCGGTAAGACCGACGGGAAAATAGGGGGAGGACATCTGCTCTTCCATGACCTTTTTCAGGCTTCTGGTGCGGCTGGAAGAATGAAAAGCAAAGCGGTTTTGAGGATTCTCAAACAGCGGCCCAAAAAACGGGATCCCTTGGATATGGTCCCAGTGGTAATGGGATACGAATACGTGCGCGAATATATCGCGATCCCGGAATTCCCGCCGGAGTTGCTGCCCCAGCACGCGGAAGCCGGTTCCGCAATCAAAAATATATAAACCGTCGCCCACCCGCACTTCAACGCAGGATGTATTTCCCCCGTAGCGCATTTTGTCCGCCTGTGGAGTCGGAGTGGATCCACGAACTCCCCAGAACTTAATGCGCATACGCCTCCGGCAACAGAAGTGACACAGCTATCATCTTCCCCCGCATAGAGGCATCCGTCAATTCTCCCGTTGGTTACAGCGGGCGGCAATCCTCCATAAAACGGTTCCCTGTGTTGCTTCCTTCTATAATGGCAGCCTTTCCATAAATGATTCACCCGGACTTCAAGGAATTCTCGCGCTTCGCCTCGGGATCCACGCTCGTTCCCGTCGTGAAATCGGTTACCGCCGACCTGCTGACGCCGGTCTCAGCTTTTCTGGCTGTGGCCTCAGAAGAGCCCCATGCATTCCTGCTTGAGTCAGTCGAGCAGGGGGAACGCGTTGGGCGTTACACGTTTCTCGGCTGCTGTCCATACATGTGTATGACCGCGCACGGCGAAGAAGTTTTAATCGAGCGCGGGGGTAGGCGGGAACGTCGTCGTGGAAACGCTTTTCAGGTAACTGCGGACTTGCTGCGGGCGCACAAATCCGCAACCCCGCCCGGACTTCCTCCATTCACCGCGGGCGCGGTCGGCTTCTTCGCTTATGACTCGGTGCGTCAGTTGGAACAAATTGGGCGGCACGCCAAAGATGATCTCGATCTCCCCGATTGCAAACTGATGTTTTTCGATCGTCTGCTGGCCTTCGATCATTTGCGTCACCAGATTCACATCATTGTGTCCGCCGACGTGTCGCGCCGAAGCCCACGCCAGGCTTACGACCATGCACTGGGCGACATAGCCAGTGTGGAAAAGAAACTGGCTACGGGCGTCCGTCGCGCTTACACGAAAAAAGTTCCAAGTAGACGCGCCAGCGAGTGGGAAATACACAGCGAAACCAGCCGGCATCAATTCATTAAGTCCGTCAAAGTGGCCAAGGAACTCATCCTCGCCGGCGACATTTTTCAGGTTGTACTTTCGCAGCGCTGGGACTTCGTGGCGGGTGTTGCCCCCTTTGATATCTACCGCGCGTTACGCATTGTGAATCCCTCTCCCTATATGTATTTCCTTAAGATGGGCGGCCTGCAGGTGCTCGGCTCTTCGCCCGAAATGTTGGTCCGAGTCAGCGGCAGGAAACTGGAGTACAGGCCCATCGCCGGTACGCATGCGCGCGGCGAAGACGAGGCGGCCGATCTGTTGCTTGAACGCCAACTGCTGCACGACCAAAAAGAACGCGCAGAACACGTGATGCTGGTTGACTTGGGCCGCAACGATCTGGGCCGGGTGAGCGAATACGGCTCCGTAAAAGTTCGCGACCTGATGCGCGTAGAGCGCTATTCCCACGTCATGCACCTGGTCTCGGCGCTCGAAGGCAGGCTGCGCGAGAATTTACACCCGCTGGAGGCCTTTTCCGCATGTTTTCCGGCGGGAACACTTACCGGCGCGCCCAAAGTCCGCGCCATGCAGATTATCGAAGAACTCGAACCGGTCCGGCGCGGCCTTTACGGCGGCTCAGTCTTGTACGCAGATTTCGCGGGTAATCTAGACTCCTGCATTGCCATACGCACCATGCTGGTGCAAGGCAAGCGCGCCTACTTGCAAGCCGGAGCCGGGATTGTTGCCGACTCTCAGCCAGTGCGTGAATACGAAGAGTGTGCGAATAAGGCGAAAGCGGTGTTGCGGGCGGTTGAGATGGCAAGAAGCGGGCTTTGAAATTACAGCGCACAAAATATTTCCCTAGCCGCGACGACGGTATTGCAATGGATCGTAATCGTATCTTCGGTGCGCCGCGCATATCCCCCCGCATAGGTGACCATCACCGGAATTCCGCGGGCATAGGCCTCTTTAAATACGAGGGCGTCGCGGCGCTTTAGTCCTGCGAGGGTTAAGCCGAGGCCGCCAAGTTGGTCCTCGCAATACGGATCGGCGCCGGCCAGATAGCAGATCAATTCCGGATCGAACTGTTTCAGCCCGGAGTTCAGTGCTTGATTCAGCAATTCCAGATAATCGTCGTCCCCGATCCCATCGGGCAGGTTGACGTCGATGGATGATGGGGGTTTCCATGCTGGGTAATTATTTTCCTGATGCAGAGAGATGGTGAACACCGCGGGAAGGTCAACATCTCGGCTGCTGGCAAAAATTGCCGCGGTTCCGTTACCGTGATGGAGGTCGCAATCCAAAGTCATTGCATGGCGAATACTCTGATCCTGCTGCATTCGCCGAATCGCGACCGCCACATCATTGATCATGCAAAAGCCCTCGCCGTGATCAGGAAAAGCATGATGGAAGCCGCCGCCGACGTTGAAGGCAATCTTATCTTTGAGCGCATACTTCGCGGCGGTG
>JAFAWN010000397.1 GCA_019241735.1 Terriglobales bacterium | reverse complement strand
GCTCACCCATTTCAGCCGGCGCAGCCGCCTCAAGATATACCAGAGCTTGGGCGGCGTTCCCTGCACTGATCTCGTTCGCCGCCCTCAAAATCGGGAGCCAATACAATTTCTGCACGGTACTGGAAGGATTCTGTTTCGCCAGTTCTTCGGCCATAGTTCTACTGCGTGTGCCCTCGCCTATCCGGGCAAGCACTAACGACGCCAGCATCTGTACATCTCGTCCCGGCGATAGCCCCAAGGCCGCCGCAACGTCATGGTTCGCCTCGGTCTTGTTTCCGCACTCCGCCTCGCGCAGGGCGGTAGTAATTTCCCACAGGGCGCCGGTCTCTTTGGAGCCGGCCCGAACCGCCGAGTCAACAGCGCGCCGCGTAAAATCGCGCGATTGAACGAACCGTCCAAAGTAAGCCTCAGTGTCGGACTCGGCTGAAAGCAGGGCATCTTCGTCACCGGGCTTTCCCGATCCCCACTCCACCTGCTGCCGCATTTCTGCCGCATCACCTTTGAGAAAACCCACTTGATAGTCTGCAAGCCGGAGAATTCCGCCGTCGAGTTTACGCGCTTCCGCCTGTTTGATAGTGGCAATGGCGTCTTCGATCCGGCCCACTGCCATGAAAGCCTGGGCAAGATTTCCATAAGCGATCACGTCATTGGGATCGAGTTTCAGCGCCGCCTCGGTCTCGTTTATGGCTTTGTCCCAGCGTCCAAAGGACGCGGAGTTGGCCCCCAGATTAGTAAGTGGGATTGGATCAGTAGGATAGCTTTGCATCCACAACGTATAGGTTTGCGCTTCCTTCTCCAATTCTCCAGTCGCGACCCGATAAAAGTCAGCGGTGATGTGGAATTTTTCGCGTTCGCTGACCTGATCGCGAAGCTGGTAGGCCTTGCGCAAATTTTCTGTGGCCAGACTAGGTTGATTGAGATTGTTGTATGAGATTCCAAGGCGGGCATACGCCATGGCAAAGTTTGGGTCTAATTCAACAGCGCGACGGAGAAAGGGGATCGCTTCGGCGTCCCCTTTGGCAGCTTGCGTTGTAACTCCCATGCTGAAGCTCTTCAGGGCCTCGAGTGATGGAGTGGTTGCCTCGATGGGAACGTCGAATTTCTGTACCGAGGCCAGGGATTCGCCCAGTTTTGTTCGCAGCCGCCCCGCCACCGTATCCACGGCATTTACTACCTGCTCTTTGCTCGATGCCTCAGCCTGCTCTTTGGCCAGCGAATCACCAGTGCCGCAATTCATTGCCTCAAGCCCCACCATGTACTCGCTTCCCAATCTCGAAATGGACCCGGCGAGCAGCGCTTTGCTCCCCGTACGCACACAAATTTCCTGCGCCACGTCGCGAGTAACCCGATCATTCGGCCCGCGTCCCATCAAACGCAAGGTCTCATTGATTCTCCGGTCAGAAAGAACATTGAGAAAAGGTGATTGGCCGAGATCGACCGCCAGGGCCTGCTTTAGAGTGCCGTCAAAGACCGGCTCTCCCGTGTTGTTATCGAAATCGCACAGCACAATGGCATCTTTCTCCGTCAAGGGTTGGGGTGGGCGCGAATGATACCAGTAGATCCCTACGGCAACCAGAGCAACAACCAAGCCGAGTGCGACGGGAACCAGAATTTTCCAAGGTGGACGATTTTGAACGACAATCCCAGAATCCGCTTTCGCCAGAACCGCGGCCGCCACAGATCCGGAACCCGAAGGCGGCACCTGCACTGCGCGATCCGAAATTCGTTCGGGCGCTAGTGTGACCGGTCCTGATCCCGCTGCCGGAACCTGCCTAGTCTCAGTTTCGCGCTTCAGGCGTTTCAAGTCGGCCCGCATCTCGGAAGCAACCTGGTAACGCAGATCGCGATCCTTTTCAAGAGACTTACCGATGATCCGCTCCAACTCCGCGGGAATTTCCGAGTTCAGTCTCACCGGCGCCGCGGGGACCTTGTGCAAGATTGCGTCAAAGATTGCTCCCGATGCCTCAGCCGAAAATGGGAGCGCTCCAGTCGCCATCTCATAAAGCACTACCCCAAAGGAAAAGAGGTCGGTACGCGGGTCCAGGTTCTTACCCAGCACCTGTTCCGGCGACATGTAAGAAACCGTTCCCAGCGTGGATCCGGGACTCGTGAGGTGATTCTCCACTGTCGCCGCGGTTTCTCCCAGATTTGCGCCTGGCCGCGAAGCGTCGGCGGAAACCTTCGCTAACCCGAAGTCGAGAATTTTGGAGTGTCCACGCTTGGTCACAAAAATGTTAGCCGGCTTGATGTCGCGATGAACAATGCGTTCTGAGTGGGCTGCATCGAGAGCGTCCGCGATTTCGATGGCGAGGTGCAACAACGTTTCGGTCTCCAAGGGGCGCCCCGATATCCGGTGCTTAAGGGTCACGCCATCCAGATACTCCATGGCAATGAAACGTTTGCCCTCATGTTCCCCGATTTCATAAATAGTGCAGATGTTGGGATGATTCAGGGCCGACGCGGCCCGCGCCTCACGACGGAAACGTTCCAGCGACTGACTATCCTGCGCCACATTCTCGGGAAGAAATTTGAGGGCGACAAACCGTCCCAGTGAAGTGTCCTCGGCCTTGTAGACAACGCCCATGCCGCCGCCGCCAAGTCTTTCAAGCACCCGGTAGTGGGATATGGATTGACCGATCATTGGAGGGTGCGCTGAAAAGCTAGTCGGCAATGTTAGGCCTTCGCCGGTTCCTACGTCAATCATCTACGGCGAGCCATATGCACATGCGCTTGTACCCAGCCTTCAATCCGGGCCCGTCGCGGAGTCAATGGCTGATCGCCGTACCAGAGCACTACCGCACCGAATGCGACAAAGAGAAGAAGAGCAGCGTCCAGTATCCATCGCCTGGAGTGGACGACTTTAGCCGGCATTGGGGCGGTATCGGTGTCGGCCACAGGGCCACTTGCATCGATTTCCCGCTGCACTGCGGTGGGAGGAGCAATCTCGTGTCTTGCTGCCCTGACACTTCCCAGTACCACCAGGAGATTTGTCGCTAGAATGACAGCGAAGGCCAGACCTGGAAGAAACGCCACTTCGGTGCCGCGCCCTTGCACCACCTGAATGGCCAGAACCACGGTAATGAGGCCGCGAGGAAGCATCCAGATAATCAGCTCGCGGCCTTCCGGTCCGATTTCGCGCCATGACCAGCGGCTGCACTGCACGGCCAGCCATCGGGCAAGAAACAATGCGCCTAGCGTGCCGCCGATCAGCAGGGGATGATAGCGGAAGGTCCCGAGCTCGGCCACCGCACCAATCAAAACAAAGAAAAATGTCCGCACCAGAAATGCCAGTTCGGAGTGAAACGTAAGCAGTGCGCGCTGCGATTCTGCGATGGCGCCGGGTGGGCCGGTCAAGCCAAGTGACGGATCGACGCCGGGAAAATTCGAGATGGTCAATCCAAAACCGAGCACCGCAATCAGTCCATTCACTCCCAGTGCCTCCATCCCCGCATAAAGAACCAGCACGATCGAGAATGTGAGCACCTGCCAGAAGCGCTGCTCGGAAAGAATCCGCAGCAAGCGCGACCACAATATGCCGACAGTCACTGCGAAAAGTAATGCCAACCCTACCTGCGTCAGAAACCTGTTTAGAAGACCTTGCGCGAGCGGGCCGGCGAAGCTATTCATGCTTATCAGGAAGCCGACAGTGAGCACCGCCAGCACGTCGCCCCATGAAGCTTCGAGCATCAGCGTGGCCTTGACCGGCTCTTCGGCGTGGACTTGTTGCAGGACTGGCAGGACCACGGTGCTGCTGGTGCAGCCGAGCGCGGCGCCCACTGCAAAAGAGGCGACCACCGGCAGATGCATCCCTTTAATAAGGATTAGCGCCACTAGCCCGGTGCTGAAAACGTAAGCCAGAAAAGCCAGCAGCAGGCTGCCGGGGAAGTGCCGCAGTGTATCCCGGAGATTGAGCTCGAGTCCGCCCTCAAACAGCACCAGGATGATGGCAAGTGTTCCGAGAAGGTTGGTGGCTTTCGAGAGTCTTTCAGGATCAACCAACCCAAGCACCGGCCCCAGTAGAACGCCGAGCGCCATCAACAGAACAACGTCGGGAAGTCGGGTCAGGCGAAAGATGCGGTTTGCCAGGAATGCAATTACCAGCAACGCGCCCACTAGTCCGAGAATCAAAGCGGATTGCATCAGAACTCACACCACCGGCGCGATAAACCGGTGCGGCCGCCAGTATCTTATCGCGTGCTACCCTCGGTGCCTGACATTTACTTAGGTTTTCCAATAAGAGGTTATGACTTTGTCGCCGCCATTAATGTCTGCAGCCTTCAGCCTGTCGGTTGTGGCCTGCTGGGGTATCGCCGATTTCACCGGGGGCTACGCGTCCAAGCGCGCGGACGCCTTAATGGTCACAATATTCGCGCACACCGGCGCTTTATTATTCCTGACGCCAATTGCATTTCTGCGACATTCTTCCTACCCTGCGCTGCATAGCTTGCTTTGGGCCTTCGCCGCCGGAGTCTGTGGAGCCTCGGCTCTGGTCATCTTCTATACCGGGCTGGCACGGGGAAAAATGGGGATCACCGCTTCCGTCTCTGCCCTGGTCGGGGCGGCGATCCCTGCCGCCTTTGGCATCCTTCACGAAGGGTTGCCGGGCAGTTTGAGAATCGGGGGATTTCTGCTGGCTGGGGTTGCCATATGGCTGATTTCCCGGGCGGAGGATGACTCAGGTACGAGTGGGCTAACTCTCGCAATTCTGGCGGGGACGGGTTTCGCGGGATTCTTTCTCTGCATGAAGCAGGCTGGTAACGGATCGGCCTTGTGGATCGCGGTCGCTTCCCGGGTTTCATCGCTCGTGCTGACCCTGGCTATTTTGCTCCTAACTTCA
>JAFAWN010000261.1 GCA_019241735.1 Terriglobales bacterium | reverse complement strand
AGTGATTAGTTTAACAGTAAGCCGAAAGATATACACCGAATAAACGAGGGCAAGCCACGAAAACGTATGAACTCAAGCGCGAACAGTGGGTCGCGTCGCCGCTCGAAACGATTTTTGAATTCTTTTCTCATCCCGCGAACCTTCAGGTGCTTACCCCTCCGTGGCTCGATTTTCGCATTACCGAGGCGCCGCAAGCGTTAAGCTCTGGTTCGCTCATACTCTATGAACTACGAATCCATGAAATTCGGGTGCGATGGACGACACAAATCGCCGACTGGAATCCGCCGGATAGTTTCACCGACATTCAACTTTCCGGGCCCTATTCCCTATGGCGTCATCAACATAGGTTCACCGCCGACCGCAATGGCACGGTGATTCACGACGAGGTTACTTACGCGTTGCCGTTTGGGCCGCTGGGGCGGTTGGCGCATCGGGCGCTGGTGCGCCGCGACGTCGAGCAAATATTCGCCTATCGAGCGGAAAGGATGCGGGAGATGTTTGGAGGTTAACTCCCTATTCCACTCCGGGACTTAAAGACACGACAAGGCGCCTCCGGGCTTGATGTAAGATGCTCGGCATTATGAAAGCCTTGTATCTTTTGTTCTGTTCAGCGGTGGTTTTTCCAGCTTTGGCCGTTCCCACGCCCGCGCAAACTGCTACTGCGCGGCAGGAAGTGGAAACCGTTTATCCCGAGGCGCATGCGTTTTATCTTGACCTCCATCAGAGCCCTGAGTTGTCGTCACACGAGACGCAGACTGCAGCTAAATTGGCGAACCGCCTGCGCAACCTGGGATACGAGGTCACAGAAAGCATCGGCGGCACCGGAGTGGTAGCGATTCTAAGAAATGGTTCGGGGCCGACGGTAATGCTGCGCACCGAACTCGACGCGCTGCCGGTGGAAGAGAAAACCGGGCTGCCCTACGCCAGCAAAGTTCACACCAAGGACGATTCCGGACGCGACGTTTCGGTGATGCATGCCTGCGGCCACGATCTGCACATGGCATCGCTGCTCGGAACTGCGCGCATCATGGCCGGAAGCAAGAGCTCCTGGCATGGCACGCTGATGCTGATTGGCCAGCCGGCGGAAGAAACCATCAGCGGGGCAAAAGCGATGATCGCCGACGGATTATTTCGCCGCTTTCCCAAGCCCGATGTGGCGATTGCCTTGCACGTGTTCAATATGCTGCCCGCGGGCAAAGTTGGCGTGGGTCCCGGTTACCGGTACTCCAATGCCGATTCTGTGCGGGTCACAATTTACGGCAGGGGCGGACACGGCGCCGCTCCCGAAACCACGATAGACCCGGTGCTGATTGCCGCCAGAACCGTGTTGGCGTTACAGACTATTGTGTCGCGTGAAGTGAAGCCTGGCGAACCTGCGGTAGTCACGGTGGGTTACTTGCGCGCCGGCACCGAGAACAACATTATCCCCGACCAGGCCGAACTCGGGATCACCGTGCGCACTTACAATCCGGAAGTTCGGAAGCGGGTGCTGGCATCGCTTTCGCGCATTGTGAAAGCTGAAGCGGATGCAGCAGGAGTAGAACGAGAGCCATTAATTGACCATGACCAAGGGACTGACGCGGTATTTAACGATCCCGGACTCGACCGCCGGATCAGTGGCGCATTGGTGGCGGCATTAGGCAAAGACAATGTCGTGCCAGAAAATCCCCAGATGGGTTCTGAAGACTTTTCCTACTTCACGGAACAGAATATTCCGTCCTACTATTTCAATCTTGGCGGGGCCGAGCCCGGCAAGTGGGAGAAAGCCAGGGCCGGCGGCGAAAGTCTTCCCTCGAATCACTCGCCATTTTTTGCTCCGGACGTGGATCCGGCGCTGCATACCGGAATTACCGCCGAAGTCGCAGTGCTCCGAAATTTAATGAACACGGGCGCTAACCCAAGGTAGCTGCTGAGTCTTTCCCAGCGGTTTCTCAAGTCTTTACCGCTGCGAAGTAAAGTATCGTCCAACTGCGCGCCCCTACATTTTCAAGTAATTTTGATCCATGACGCGCGCGGTGGTTTTCGATATTGACGGCACTCTGGTTGACTCTGTGGACCTGCACGCCGAAGCCTGGCACGAAGCATTGAAGCATTTTGGTCACGATATTCCAGTTGCGGCAATCCGAAGTCAAATCGGCAAGGGCGGCGATAAGCTGCTGCCTGAATTTCTTCCAGCAGATGAAGTGAAGAAACTCGGCGACAAGATCGAGAAGTTCCGCAGCAAACTGTTCATGCAGGATTACATGCCGCGAGTGCGCCCGTTTCCTGGAGTACGCGAGTTGTTTGAAAAGATTAAAGGTTCCGGGTTGAAGATTGGATTGGCTTCGTCGGCGGAGAAAAAACAGCTCAAGAAAATGAAAAAGATCGCACGCATCGAGGGTCTTGTGGATTGCGACACTTCTGCCGATGACGTAGAGGATTCGAAACCTGATCCTGACGTTTTCGACGCGGTAATGAAATGCCTGAAGCCGATTCCTCCAAGGGAAACAGTCGTAGTCGGAGACACGCCCTACGACGCCGAAGGCGCACGTAAGGCCGGGCTTACCGTGGTTGGCGTACTTTGTGGGGGATTTCCGGAAAGCGATCTTCGGGCTGCAGGTTGTGTCGCCATTTTCCGGGACCCCGCAGATTTACTGGAACACTACGAAAGCTCGCCATTAAGTTCGCGCGCCCGCTGAAGCTGCAACGCGTGTCTGGAACGATTCCCTTATTATGTATAAACCAACTGCGAGGTAAATATGGCCGAACCTACATATGAGGAGTTAAAGGCGCGTCTGGCGGAACTCGAGAAACAAGGGCCGCGCCGCACCGGAAGCCTGGAATTCCGAGTAAGCGAAAAGGGTGGCGTCAGCGTTTATGGCCTGGGCCGTTTCCCGGTCACCCTTTATTACGAACAATGGAAACGGTTATTGGAAGCCGCGCCAAAGCTCAGCGAATTTCTGGAAGAAAATAAGTCCAAGCTAAAACTAAAAGAACAATAGCGGGTTAACGTGGTGAAGTATGCCGCAAGCTAACCTGACCCTGCCTCCGCCTGCCGACGCACGGCTCGCGTACGGCACCGATCCCAATCAATTCGGGGAAATTCGCTTTCCCAAGGGCACGGGTCCATTTCCGGTGGTTGTGAACATACATGGAGGATTTTGGCGGGCTGCCTTCGGCCTTGCCCCCTCGGGGCATCTCTGCGCTGCTCTCACCGCTAAAGGGGTTGTCACGTGGAATTTGGAATATCGCCGCGTAGGCCAGGCCGGCGGTGGCTGGCCGGGCACGTTCGCTGACGTCCGCAATGGCTATCGCTTCCTTTCGACTCCAGAGATGGCGAATCGATATCATCTCGACCTGTCCCGAGTTCTGGTCATGGGACATTCTGCCGGCGGCCAGCTTGCGCTTTGTCTTGCAGGGCACGAAGACTCGGTGAAACACGTGATCTCGCTGGCCGGGATCGTCGATTTCCGGCAGGCTGAGGAATTAGGGCTCGGCGACAATGCGGTACGTGAATTTCTCGGAGGCAAACCGGGCGAAGTTGCGGACCATTACCGCGAAGCGGACCC
>JAFAWN010000321.1 GCA_019241735.1 Terriglobales bacterium | reverse complement strand
TCTTTGGGAAGCTCCACCAATTCCCCGCCGCCGGGTGCGACCAGCAGGCCGTAATTCGATTGCAGATAGCCTCCGATCCGGCCGAATGGGGTCAGGTCATTGGTTGGATCGAAAAACAGAATTTTCCCGAGCTTGGGATGATCCATGGTGGCGACCAGGGAGGAATCTGACAAATCCTTCGGCAATTTCACCGCCACTATGACGTGGTTAAAGGCGCCGGTGTGCGCGGGAGTGTCCGCCTTCACAGACCCACGCTCAGCGTTGATGACTACATAATAAGAATCGATCCCAATTTCACGTAGCATGGACTGAAGCAGCGTGGCCTTGTCTTTGCAGTCGCCGTAGTGATGAGTGAACACGTCGGAAGCGGCATGGGGCTGCACGCCCCCGATGCCCAGTGAAATCGCAACGTACCTGACGTCATGTTGCACAAAATTTGCCAGGACCTTCATTTTCTGCAAAGGGGACGATAAGGAGGCGGTCAGCGAGGCTACTTTCTGCTTGATCTCCGGCGAAGCATCCAACCGCCCTTCGAGCAAGGTCTCGTACCAGTTGCCCATGCCGCGCCAGTCGCTGAAGCCATTTCTTGTGTCTGGACCTCCCGCCGGAAAAAACGAAAGAATCATGCGGCCGGCGACCCCTTGGAGGGGTGGCATTTCCTCTTCCGGGCGGATGCCGCTGACGTTCTTGAGCAACCACTGCCATTGATTAGGCCCAGATTGAGTGGGGCGGGTTTCGCTGTAATTGGACCACGCCACCTTAAATTCCCAACCCGGCGGAAGCTGGAGGGAGTAGCGGGCTTCGACCACTGGCGATTCTTCCTGAAACTCCCATTCATCCTGCAATAAGAATGGCCGCTCTTCAATTTCGAATTCGTAACCCACAATGTTCCCCGGCTCCGCCGCGGGGATTTTTAAAACCTTCTTCCGAACATCGGAGACCAAAGTCATACCATCGCTGAAGGCTTCGTCGATTGCATCCTTGTCCTTGACCGCAAAATCCCCCCCTTGCGCCGGAATACTCCAGCCATGAAAACTGGTGACATGTGAGTGCGGAGGACGGAAATAAACTTGGACGGTACCGTGGTGACGGCCCTCAGGGCGGAGAATTTTGTAAACTTCGCGGACCTGGGTCTTGATCTTGTCGGCAGAGACAACCGTTACATTCTGTTCCGAATACAAAAGCACAGCGTCAATTTTCTCATCGTGGGCGGGCACGGGCACGGTGCTGGCAGCGTGCATCCAGGCCGGGGCGGAATCACTGGCAGCGGCGAGGCGAGCGCTACATACCAATGTAAGAAGTCCGAGAGCAACTAACCGCAGTAGTCGGTCAGTTACTGGCAGACGCAGTACCGGGTTGCAAGACAATCTGTTCTTCATCTCCAGCCTTCACACTTTGAAAAAAACTTCTCAGCGGCGAGTAATACTTGGTTTCCAGCAGCACGAAATTCACATTTAAGTCCCTGGACACGTGGATCTTGCCTCGGTTGTCGTCAACCTTGAGGGTGTAGGCCACGACGTGCCCGGGCTGTTCTTTGGCGGGCGGCAAACTGCCCAGCTGCCATCCAGCGGGGACTTCAATCATCACGTCGTCAATTATTTCAAAGGGATACCTCATATAAATGGGATGGACCCGGTTCGCATGTTCAAACACCCGCTTCTCCTGAGCGCTGAACAATCCCACCGGAACCAGGGAACGCCGGCCCGCGCCGGTAGCCCAGCCAGTAACCTTTATCTTGAATTCCGCCACCAGCGGGGGAGCGGAAGCGCTCCAGTCCGGTTTATTTATGAGTTCCACCTCAGCCGGAGCAGGGATGGCTTCTCTAACAGCGTCCTCGAGGAACTTCACGCGATGGGTGTCATCCTGATTTCTCTCCTCCAGGCGGTGCTGCGAGGCCTCTAAACCCGAGAACGTGACCTCGACTGTGCCTTCCAGATCGCCAGTGTCTGATAATTTGAGGATGGCTCTGCGGGTGATGCGCGATGCTGAGCTATCTGGAATCGAAGTTACAATCCAGCTTCCGCCGTCTTTATCCATCCGCAGGCCGACGACGTGGGTTTCGTCCCAGGGAAGCATTCCGAATGGCGTGAACGCTGCGCCGGGGTCGCAGTAAACGTCCTTGCCGTCCAACTTTATGAGCACGACGTTGGCATCCAGCCGGCTCGGGTCCTGCATTTTACGGTCAAAGAAATAGTTTCTCCGGTCGGACGCCCACACTCCATAAGCCTCGATTCCAGCGGCCTTAACCAGCGCGAGATAAAGCCAGGTGAGCTGAACGCCGTTTCCGTAACCGCGCTTCCAGACTTCTTCCACGTTGGCAAGATCTTTTTCTTTCTCGCGCTTTTTTTCCTGCTCCGTTTTTTGAATTTCATACGAAGTGTTGCGTAACTGCTGGACCCGGTCGTAGATTTTTCTGGCTTTTGTTTCAGCGCTGTCCGACGGTGAAACAATCTGCGAAACTGCCTGTTCCATCGCGGAGCGTTTTCCGATGAACTTTTCGAGGTTATCGTTCATCCTCTTCCCGGTCTTGATCCAGAATTTATCCGGGTCAAGTTCAGACATGTCTTCGGTGTAGATGAAATCCACGCGAGACATCAACTCCTTTTCCGGGGGCATGAAATCTTCGGTCTGGAAAGCGGGGACATCATGCACTTCGAGGCGTATGACTTTGTCAGGCCCTTGTTTAGGCGCCTCGGCGCCTGCGGGCAGCCAGTTCCAGCTCCAATGTAAGACTCTAGGGACGGTATAAACTCTCATGTAGGGTTTCAGAGAGAACCGGGCCTCTCGGGTGAATAGTTCCTCGCTTAGAATCCAGGAGGGCTGGAAGTACCAATACTCTTCCAGGTTTAAAGTGAAGTAATACTCGATAATGCTCCCCACCTGAACGTTGGGCAGGGTAAAGGTTTTCGCCCGATATTTGATTCCCCTGGCTTTGACGACTTCTTTTTCGAAAACTTTCCCGTCGAAATTAACAATTGAGCCATCGGGCTCTATCGTGCGCCCTTTAACGTTGACGA
>JAFAWN010000010.1 GCA_019241735.1 Terriglobales bacterium | reverse complement strand
TCCTGCGGCATGTTCTCCGCTTTGGCGGCGGCAATGGCTCCGCGCAATCGCGGATTAGTGTCAGGGTCGCCGCCGTTCTTGGCAGCGATAGTGATTTCTTTTATGAGCCGAGTGAAAATCTTCCCGCGCTTGGCGTCCAAGGCGCCTTTTTTATGTTTAATTGTTGCCCACTTTGAATGGCCGGACATAGAGATACCTCTTATCTGAGAACGCTAGGTGCAGGTTGGAATTGCCTTAAGAGGACTTTGATCATGCTCGCCGGACAACGATCAACCTCGGAATGGCCTCGAAAAACAGCCTCGAAAACGGCCAGGCGAAATGAAATTATAGCATGCCCAATGCCGCGTAGAGTCCGAGGCAATCGGCCGCTCTGCGCGAAATTGGACAGAGTCGCAAATGTTAGACTGTAAATATGAAGCCGGAGAACGCGCAATGAAATTTGGAGTCATCGTGTTCCCCGGATCTAATTGCGATCACGACGCGTTCTGGACGGTAGAGCAGGTGGCAAAGCAGCCGGTGTGTTTTTTGTGGCACGAGTCTCACGACCTCGAAAATTGCGACGTCATTATAGTTCCTGGCGGATTCGCTTACGGCGATTATCTGCGGACGGGGGCGATCGCAAAATTCTCTCCGGTCATGGATTCAGTCAGCAGTTTCGCGGCCGCTGGTGGATTGGTGCTGGGCATCTGTAATGGCTTCCAGATTCTTTGCGAAGCAGGATTGCTCCCCGGGGCCCTGATCCGAAACACTGGGCTGAAATACATCTGCAAACCAGTTTCGGTTCGGGTAGAAAATGCCGACACTCCTTTTACGTCGTCCTGCGAAGAGAGACAGGTCCTGACCATCCCAATCGGGCACATGGAAGGGAACTATTTTTGCGATGACGCAACTCTTGCCCGCTTGCAGCGAGATAAGCAGATCGTGTTTCGCTATTGCACTGCGGATGGCGAGACCACTCCGGATGCGAATCCCAATGGGTCGGTGGATAACATCGCCGGGATTTGCAATCCGGGGGGAAATGTCCTCGGAATGATGCCTCATCCCGAACGCGCAAGCGAGCCGGAACTGGGCGGCACCGACGGTTTCCAGATTTTTCAATCTTTGGCCGGCGCACTCGCGGCGAAATAGTTCGGGTATTCAATCGCCGAGCTGAGAATAGGTTTTCGATCACGCATGCTATAATTTTGTTCTCGATCGCCAAGTCCGCGATCGATGGAGGATGATATCGATAAACGTTTTATCCGCACGAACGACCGCATTCGAGCGCGTGAAATCCGAGTAATTGACGACGAAGGCCAGCAGATTGGAATTTTGACCCCCTACGACGCGCTCAAGATGGCCCGCGAAAAAAACCTGGACCTGGTTGAGATCTCACCGACCGCCGTTCCTCCTGTGTGCCGCATTATGGACTACGGGAAGTTTCTTTATCAGCAGGAGAAAAAGGAACGCGAGGCGAAGAAACACCAGAAGACCATCACCGTAAAAGAAGTGAAGTTTCGTATCAACGTTGACGACCACGATTATGAGACTAAGAAGAACCACGTTCTGCGTTTCCTTGACGACGGGGACAAAGTAAAGGCCACGATCTTTTTTCGGGGCCGCGAAATGACCCGCACCGGGTTGGGGCGGCAAATTCTGGAGCGGCTGATCAAGGACGTACAGGACAATAGCATTGTAGAATTCCGGCCGCGGCAGGAAGGCAATACTCTGCACGCGATATTAGCTCCGAAGAAAGACGCAGGTCAGAAGCCAGTCGCACCGCAAGCCACGCGGGCGCGTTAGCCGCACTTGCAAGTCTGGTTATATGAGGGTTTATGCCGAAATTAAAAACACATAAGGGCGCGGCGAAGCGCTTTAAGAAAACTGCATCGGGCAAGGTAAAGCGCGGGCATTCGCATCTGCGTCACATGCTTACTTCGAAGTCCCACAAACGTAAAAAGAAATTGGGACATTCGGTGCTGGTGAGCGATGCCGATACACCCAAAATTAAGCGGATGATACCGTATTAGTTGCAACCATTGTTTGAGGGCGCGGCGAATGTTTGGAACTCGGTCGCGCGGGCGTGTGAAGAGGCTGTAACGCTAGACGTTCCTTACCTCCAGCCGCCATTTCGATGATAAAAAGGAGCGACTTATGCCTCGGGTAAAACGCGGGACCAAGCGCCGCGCTAAACGCAAAAAGATACTGGACCGCGCGAGCGGATATTTCCTTACAAAATCGAAGTTGCATCGTTCTGCAAAAGAAGCAGTCGATCGCGCGCTGAAATTCGCCTACTCCGGACGCAAACAGCGTAAACGCCAATTTCGCTCCCTGTGGATTGTACGCATCGGGGCGGCTGCAAAGCTGAGCGGCCTCAGTTATAGCCAGTTTATCCACGGACTTAAAAACAGCGGGGTCGAGCTGGACCGCAAGATTCTTGCTGACATTGCGGTTAAGGACCCGGAGGCTTTCAAGAGCCTGGCTGAGCAGGCAAAGGGTGCGATCCAAGGGGCGGCATAAATCTCTCAGCCCGGGTGACCTTGCGCAGTTTAGTTAATTTCGGAACCTGCTAAACAAATCAGGATCGTTCCCCGCCATTTTTGAGAGGTGTCTTGCCGAAAGAGAAGGCATCATCGTATTCAGTTCCGAAGCTAGGCACGTTTACTGGGCCGACTCTGGATAAGGCAGTGGCCAAATTGCTGGCTGCGGTCGACGCGGAATCAAAGCACCTTAGCCAGGAACGTGAATGGAAGGATTTTCGCGACCGGTGGTTGTCGCGAAACAATGGGCTGCTGGCTCAGGTGAACGAGCTATGGCTCAAGGCCGCTCCGAAAGAATCGAAGAGAGAAGTCGGTCAGCGAGTAAATGAGCTAAAGAAAAAAGTCGACTACCAGATTGAAGACATTCGCTCCCGCCTCGTATCGCGCCCCTCAACTGGAGAAGAAGCTGGTAAGTCCGAATCCGACCGGGAAATGTCAAAGCCGGCACCGGATTCGCGCGCGCTCGACATCACTCTCCCTGGAATTGAGCGTCCTCTCGGGGCGGAGCATCCGGTTATCAAAACAATGAACGAAATAGTTTCGGTCTTTCGCGGCCTTGGATATTCAGTCGAAGAAGGGCCGGAGATCGAAACCGACTACTATAATTTCGAAGCTTTGAATTTTCCACCTAATCATCCTGCCCGTGACACTCAGGACACGCTGTTCATCGCCGACCAGGATCATAAGCCGCCCCGAGAGCGGCTGCTTTTGCGCACCCATACTTCGCCGGTTCAGATTCGCGCGATGGGAAAAACCAAGCCTCCGTTGAGGATCGTGTGCCCGGGGAAGGTCCATCGAAACGACGCGCCAGACGCCACCCACTCGCCAATTTTTCATCAGGTCGAGGGCCTGGCGGTGGACACCAATATTACCTTCTCAGATTTGAAGGGCACGCTGGACTACGCGATGAAAACGCTTTTCGGATCGAGTGTGAAAACCCGTTTTTATCCGTCATTCTTTCCCTTTACCGAGCCCAGCGCCGATGTTCAGATCAGTTGCATTTTCTGCAACGGCGCCGGACGTCGCGATGGCGCAGCGTGCCGCAACTGCAAGGCTAGTGGCTGGATCGAGTTGCTGGGTTGCGGAATGGTGGACCCTAATGTTTACAGCTTCGTTGATTACGATGCCACAAAAGTGAGCGGATTTGCTTTTGGTATGGGAGTGGAACGAATTGCGATTTTGAAGTACGGAGTGGGTGACATTCAAATGTTTTTTCAAGGGGATGTGAGGTTCCTGCAGCAATTCGCTTAAGACCGAGAGCCTTGGTGCTTATTCAGTGACCCTCGCAGAAATCGAAGAATCGCTGCCCAACGGATTACACGACGCTGAGGTGTCGTCCATTCTGATTGACTACGTGCAGCGTAAGCTGACAATACCGAAAACGGCGCGCGCATTTCCTCCCGGGTGAAACGATCCATCCATGAAGATCTCTCCTCAATGGTTGCATGATTTCGTCGCTCTCGAAGTCGATTACCCTCAGTTGGCCGACGACCTGACTCTGACCGGACTCGCAGTTGAATCCATCGTCGGCGAGGGGGACAGTACTGTCTTCGAGATGGAGATCACGACCAACCGCCCCGACGCCATGAATCATTTTGGCGTGGCGCGCGAGTGTTCCGCCATCTACCGGTTGCCGCTACGGTCCCACGAGCCGGACCTTCCGCCCGCTTCAAACAAGGCGAACTTTTCGATAGACGTTGAGGACCCTGCGGGCTGTGCTCGATATACGGCCCGCGTCGTGCACGGAACGACGGTTGGTGTTTCCTCCCAATTGATCGCCACCCGTCTCACCACACTGGGGCATCGTCTTATCAATAGCGCCGCGGATGCTTCCAATTATGTTCTTTGGGAGATGGGCCATCCTACTCACGTCTTCGACCTTGATTTACTCGAGGGCAGCAAGATCATTGTTCGGCGCGCACGGGTAGGGGAGACACTGAAGACTCTGGATGGCGTCGATCGAAAGCTATCGCCCCACGATCTCGTAATTGCGGACGCTGCCAAGCCCGTAGCTTTGGCGGGTGTGATGGGCGGATTTGACACCATGATCACGGCGAAAACCAAAAACATATTGATTGAAGCGGCGTCGTTCGATCCGGTGGCGGTCCGCAACAGTTCGAAGCGGCATGGGTTGCATACGGACGCGTCGCATCGATTTGAACGCGGCGCTGATTTTGAATCGACAGTGCTCGCGTGTAATCGGGTTGCAGAGCTGCTTTTGAAGTCGGGCGGCGGGGAACTGCTCGGGCATCCTCTGGACGTGATTTCGCGACGGTTAGATCAAGCGCCGGTGGCATTGCGAGTCTCTGAGGTCCGGCGAATCTTGGGAGTGCCGCTGGAGAGCGGAGAGATCACGGACATTCTTCAGCGATTGGGATTTGAATTAATGCCGGAACCCGGCGAAGAGCCTGAATTCACAGTTCATATTCCCAGCTGGCGTTTAGATGTTGAGCGTGAAATAGATTTAGTCGAAGAGCTTGCGAGGCTTCACGGATATGACAAGTTCCCAAAGACAATTCCCGCCTACAGCGGGGCGGTCATCGAGCAGCCGGGTGCGGAGAAAGATAGAAAACTGCGGACTTGCCTTCTATCGCTCGGTTATAACGAGGCAATTTCCTCGACTTTTGTTTCGCATCAGGATGCGGCGGATTTTTCCGAATCCTCCAGTCTGATTGAATTGGCGAACCCGTTGACCGAAAACGCGTCGGTGATGCGCCCTTCCTTGATACCGGGGATGTTAGGCATGTTGGCCCACAACCTGAACCGGGGCAATGAGAACGTGAGGTTGTTTGAGGCGGGAAATGTGTTTGAGGATTCCGAAAGCCCGGAACAGAAGAAACGAATTTGTCTTGGTGCGACGGGATCGGCGGTTTCCTCCAGCGTTAACCAACCTGCTCGGCCCATATCGTTTTTCGACATCAAAGGAGATATCGAAACCCTCCTGGACTATTTCAAATATGACAAGCTGCATTATGACCAGGACGCCTCCGGCTATTACGCCTACGGGCGTGCAGCAAAAGTAGTGATGGACGGGGTGCCAGTGGCGCAGTTCGGGCAGATCGATTCCGCAGTCGCAAGCCGCAGCAAGATCCGCCGGGATATTTTTGTTGGCGAAATTTACCTGGACCGTCTGTATGAGCATAGTGTTCGCGAGATACGCTATCGGCCGTTGCCCCGATTCCCATCGGTGGAACGCGACTTCTCATTTATTTTTGACGATTCTGTTACCTTCGAAACGATTTCTGAATCGATCTCGAATCTTCAATTGTCCGAATTGCAGAGCCTGGTTCCGGTAGAAATCTTTCGTGGCGGATCGGTCGCGACGGGAAAATATTCCATTCTGTTGCGGGCAAGATTCCAATCCGTGGCGCGGACGCTGCGAGAGGAGGAAGTGGCGCGGTGGTCAGCGGAAATAATCGACGCGCTCCAGGCGCTCGGCGGCAAGCAGCGCGCATAAGTAACAAACATGGCGGAAAGCGCAATTTCTCCCAAACAATTCCTTAGCGACAAGGTCCGTTACTTCACCGAATCGGTCATCCGTGAGATGACGCGGCAGGCGATGTTATATGGCGCTATAAACCTCTCTCAGGGATTTCCTGATTTCCCTGCACCTGCGGAAATTAAGGGTGCCGCTAAAGCGGCGATCGATGCCGACATAAACCAGTACGCGGTCACCTGGGGCGCGCAGCATCTTCGGGAGGCGATTGCGCGGCAGATGCAAGTGTGGCAAGGAATTACGGTCGATCCCGAAACCGAGATAACGGTGTGTTGCGGATCCACCGAAGCCATTGTCTCTACGCTTCTGGCCATCTGCAATTCCGGCGACGAAGTAATAGTCTTCGAGCCGTTTTACGAAAACTATGCGCCGGATTCAATCATCGCCGGGGCGAAACCTCAATTCGTAAAACTACGCCCGCCGCAAAGCGCCACGGGCGAGTGGACCTTTGATGAGCGCGAATTACAGTCTGCATTTCGCAACCATACGAAAGCCATTGTGGTTAACACGCCGAACAATCCGACGGGAAAGGTTTTCTCCCGCCGCGAATTGGAATTAATCCGCGATCTGTGCGTAAAGTTCAATGTTCTGGCGATTACCGACGAAATCTACGAGCACATTTTTTACGACGGCGCCCAGCATATTTCGCTGGCGTCACTGGAAGGCATGCGCGATCGCACCATTACCATCAGCGGACTTTCAAAAAGCTACGCCGTGACCGGATGGCGTGTGGGCTGGGCGGTTGCGCCGCCGCTGATTACCAATGCCATCCGTAAAGTGCACGATTTTCTTACCGTAGGCGCGCCTGCCCCGCTGCAGGAAGCCGGAGCTGTAGCGCTCGGTTTACCTCCGGGCTATTACAAAGAGCTCGCCAGCCGATATGTGGCGCGCCGGGATCGGCTGATAGCTATCCTCTCCAATGCCGGATTCCACTGTTTCCTTCCCCGCGGCGCCTACTACCTGATGACGGACATCTCAGCGTTTGGGTTTTCCGATGATGTCGCATTCACCCAGCATCTGGTAAAAGAAATCGGCGTCGCGGCGGTGCCGGGCTCGAGTTTCTACAGGGACCCCCGGGACGGGGCGCAGCAAGTTCGTTTTGCCTTCTGCAAGAAAGACGAAACCCTGGACGAAGCGGCGAGCCGGTTGCAGAAGTTGAAGTAAGCGGAAGACCGCACTTACTGCGAAGATGAAATGTGCACAGGCATCTGCGCTATACTGCTTCCAGATTTCAATCTGTTGAGAAAGAACTTTTGAATATGTCCGCACGAACCGCTGAAGAGCTCCCTGTCCTGATTCCCGCCGGTGACTTTCAAACGCTCGAAGCCAAGGTTTATCGCATTATTGACTTGTACAAGGCATCGCAAGAGGCCCGGGCGGCTGGGGATCGAGACGTTAAACGGCTTCGCGAACAATTGGAAGAGCGAGAGGAAGAGGTGCAAAGCCTGCGGCGTGAAGCCATTCAGCTGCGGCGCGAACGCGAGGAGATCCGGTCCCGCGTAGAAAAGATGCTGATGCAAATCGAATCCATCGCAGATGAAAAAGCCGCGAGTTGAATTTTAGGAATTGTTTCCGCGGTGAAGAAGGAGCATGACGCATGGCTACCGCCTCAAAGCAATCCATAAAAGAGCCGGCGGAAGAGCGAGAGCGTAATAACAGCGTGCGTGTGGAAATTTTCGACCAGCCTTATAGCCTGCGTGGATCTGATCCTGGCTACATCCAACAACTGGCCAGCTATGTTGACTCCAAAATGCGGGCAGTGGCGGAGCAAACCCATACCGTAGATACCGCGCGGCTTGCGGTCCTGGCAGCGATTAATATTGCCGATGAGATTCATCTGCTCAGAAGCCGCCAGGAGCAGGGCTCGCCAGAGTATTCAGAGTGCGCTCACCGTCTGGCGAGCGCCTTGGACGAGGCTCTCGGACATCCGCCCCGAACCTGACTTCCTGATACCACAGAATAGTTTCCGGCGGCAGAAAAAGTTGCTGGCAAGCCGAATGCCATATATTTCAACTTCTGCTCTTGCGCATCCTGGCAGATTTGCCTAGCATCCAACATTGAAAGCCGGCCTGCAAAGTTGGTGATGGTGGTAACCGATTTTTGAACCAACACCGAATGAACGGGGACCTGACTCGTAAATTACGATCCGGTGTGCAGTGCTCCGCCAGTCGGAGATGCCTAAAGGGTCGCGGCGGGTTCCCATCGTCTACCGACGGGTTCATTCTCGGCCCACCACACGGCTAGGTGGGTCGGCTTTTCTCTTCACTTCATCCCGATCGCCCGTACTGTAAACTGGTCCTCGAAGCGGTCGCTTCCTGGCATCTAAACAATCGTGTTCCCCCGAATCTTTCAAATCGGCGGCTTCAGCCTGTACACCTATGGCCTGCTGGTGGCGACGGGCGTACTGCTTGGACTCTGGGTCAGCGTCCGCAATGCGCAAAAGTTGGGAATCGATCCCGACCATGCCTGGAATTTTGGAGTTATTGTGGTGCTGGCGGGAATCATTGGCGCGAAGGTCCTCTACATTATCGATGACTGGAGCAGCTATGCCGCCCATCCCCGGGATATTTTCAGCTTAAGCACTCTCCAGGCGGGAGGGGTTTTTTCCGGCGGGCTCATCGCCTCATTTGCCGTCGCCGCGTGGTTTCTACGCAAGTACCGGATGCCGGCTCTTGCCACTTGCGATGCCTTCGCGCCCGGCCTCGCGCTTGGGCACGCCCTTGGCCGCATTGGCTGTTTCGCGGCGGGCTGCTGCTACGGCAAACCTACGCAGCATTTTTGGGGCGTGACATTTACCAGTTCGCTGGCGAATCTTAACTCTGGGACGCCCTTGAATATTCCTCTGGAACCGACGCAGCTTTTCGAATCCGCGGTCGAGTTCGCGCTTTTCCTGATTCTCAGCTGGATGTTCGTCCGGCGAAAATTTGACGGACAGATTTTTGGTTCCTACATCTTTCTTTACGGGATCGCACGCTTCTTTCTGGAATTCATTCGGGATGATCCAGGCCGCGGATCCGTCTTCGGCGGGGTCATGAGTGGCACACAACTGATCTCAATCTGCTTCGTGCTTGGAGGCGGATTCATCTGGTGGTTGCGACCGGGCAATAAAAGCGATTCCGCACCCCGCTATTCGACCAGGGCGGCATGACCGCGGTCTCAGGGTAAGGAGACGGGATGGCCCCCGATGACACATCCTCTCTGCTTTTAACAGCCACTATTGCCGACGCCGGCAAGCGCCTCGATCAGTTTTTGGCCCTTCAGCTTCCTGAGACCAGCCGCGCCCGAGTACAGCAACTCATCGCGCAGCAAAAGGTTCTGGTAAACGAGGCTATTGCGAAGCCTTCGATGCGGCTTCACGGCAATGAGCGCATCTTGCTATCGGGCAATGTTTCACGCTCCCCACTGCGCGCAATTCCGGAAGACATTGACCTGGACATCGTCTATGAAGACGACGACATTGTGGTGATCAACAAGCCCGCCGGGATGATGGTCCATGCAGGCGCCGGCGCT
>JAFAWN010000357.1 GCA_019241735.1 Terriglobales bacterium | reverse complement strand
GCGGAGCTGGCGGCGGAGATGACTCGCGCCGGCGCTCAGGCGCTGGGGCTCAAACTTTTTGCCGCCAGTTCTCCGGCAGCCGCGCTGACTGCGATCACCGCACCTGATGGCATTGACTCGAGCGCAATCGTAAAACAGTGTCGCGAATCATTTTCGGCGGTAGTTGCCAATGGGCAGGGCGAGATGAAAGGAAAATTGTTCCGCATCGCGCATTTGGGATACTACGATTATCTCGATACCATAGTCATCCTGGCCGCACTCGAGCAAGTTATGGTTAGGGTGGGCGGAAAGGTCGAATACGGTTCGGCGGTTCGCGCGGCGCAGGAAGTTTACGCGGGTGGCGCAGGCATTTAAGCAAGAGTAGATTGGATTCAGTCCAACAGATTGAGGGAACACATGATGATGTTTCACGAAATCCGTAAGCGGCTTTTTAGTGGCACCAGCGCGACAGTCATTGTCCTTGTCTTTGCAGGTGCGGAGGTTTGTCACGCAGATTTCAAGTACACAGAATCGACAAAAATTACCGGGGGCGCGCTGGTTGGTTTAACCAAGTCCCTGGGTGTTTTCAGCAAGGACGCGCGCCAGGCAATGGCGCCGCAGATATCCAGTACCATGGTTAAAGGCAATGTAATGCGCCGCGAGCAGGCGGATGGATCGGTCAGCATCATTGACCTCGATGGCCGCCGGTTTATCACCATCGATCAGGCTAAAAAGACTTATTCGGTAATGACTTTCGATGATTTCAAAGCCGCGATGCAGCAGGCGCAGGCACGCGTCAAAGACCAGCAGGCCGCTGCCGTGGCGCAGCACCCGGAGGCAGCGAACGTCAAGTTAACCCCAAAGATTCATTCTGAGGAAACCGGCGCCACCCGCACCATCCTGAATTTGCCAACCAGTGAGGTAAAGTGGCGGCTGGATATGGAAGTGCAATCCACGGATCCCAAAGTCCAGCAGCAGAACCAGAGCGCAACCATGACCCTGACTTCCGATTCGTGGATGGCCGGCTCCATCCCCGGCTATGACGAACTGCGCCAGTTTTACCTCCGTCTGGCAAAGGAACTCGACTGGCTTCCGGGCACAATGGGAATGTCTGCAATGAATTCGCAAATGGGGCCGGCAATGGAGGAGTTCCGCAAAAACGCCATCAAATTAAAAGGGATGCCCTTGCTGACGACCATGAGTTTCATCATGAGCGCCACTGGAGCGCCTACCCCGGGAGCGGCCCAGTCTGGTCAGGCCAGCGAAACTGCGGCCCCCGCGTCGAATAACACTCCAGCGCCACAGAGCCGGGATTCGGACACTCAGCCCTCCATGCCGACGAGCGCAAAAGACGCCGTCGCCAAAGGGTTGGGGGGAATGTTCGGAGGCTTCAAGAAGAAAAAACAGCAGCCGCCGGCGGCCGGCGCAGATGCATCCCAGGACGCGCCTGGAAGTTTGGGGACCGGGCCTTCGCAGCCATCGGCGGCCAGCAACTCGCTGATGGATATGCAAACCGAGGTTACCGGCTACTCCAGCGCAGCTTTGGAAAAGAACCTGTTTGATATTCCTCAAGGGTACACGCGGGTGGAACCTGATCCCAACCGGATGATGGGGGGAAGGAAGTAAAAATACCTGCTTCAGTTCTCCTTAAGGTTCATTGACTCAAAGAATTTGCGCCTCAATCCAAACACCAGCTACCGATGAAAATTGTAGTGGCGGAGAAAATCTCCGCGGCCGCTGTGGATTTACTGCGCGAGCCGCGCTGGACGGTAGTGACGCCGGATCAGATCGGCGGAGATCTCGCTGTGCACCTGGCATCGGCGGAGGCGCTTATCGTTCGCTCCGCGGTGCAGGTGAACGCGGAACTCATCGCCAACGCGCCGGATCTCCGTGTTATCGGCCGGGCTGGCGTAGGCGTGGATAACATTGAGGTCGAGGCGGCCACACGCCAGGGTATTGCGGTAATGAATACGCCGGGAGCGAATGCAGTCGCGGTCGCAGAGCATACCTTCGCCATGATGCTGGCTTTGGCTCGCCAGCTCCCCCGCGCCAATCAGCTCATGCACGCTGGAAAGTGGGAGAAGAAATCCCTCCAAGGCTCGGAGTTGCGGGGCAAGACGCTTGGTATCGTCGGGCTGGGTCGCATTGGTATGGAGGTAGCGCGGCGGGCGCGCATTTTTGGCATGGAAGTAGTGGCCCACGATCCCTTCGTCTCGGCTTCGGTGGCGAAGGCTGAAGGGATCCGGACCGCGAGTCTTGAGGAAATTTATGCGCATGCCGACTTTCTTACCCTGCACGTCGGACTGACCCCACAGACCGCCGGCATGATCAATGCCGACTCGTTAGCGAAAATGAAAACCGGAGTGCGGTTGATCAACTGCGCCCGCGGTGAACTCGTCGACGAGAATGCGCTGGCGCAGGCCTTGCAGCAAGGGCAGGTTGCAGGAGCGGCGTTGGATGTTTTCAGCGAAGAGCCGTTAACAAATTCGGCCTTCGCCGCGATGGAAAATGTAATTCTCACGCCGCACATTGCCGGCTCGACGCTGGAAGCGCAGGAAGCCGTCGGCTATCAGATCGCGCTGCAAGTGAAAGAGTATTTGCAGCGCGGTGTGATCCAGAACGCGGTGAATGTGCCGTCCGTCTCGCACGACGAATATCTCGAACTGCAGCCTTATATTGTGCTGGCGGAAAGATTGGGATCGTTTCTGGCACAGATCAGCGAAGGCGCGCTGGAAGAGATTTCAGTGCGTTACAGCGGCCACATCGCGGAGTGGAAAACAGAATTGATCCGCAATGCAGCCATAAAAGGCATCCTAAATGAGGCACTGGAAGAGAAAGCGAACCTCGTCAACGCGGAGACGATCGCATCCGCGCGCGGGTTGCGCATCCATGAGAGTCACAAGCCCAAAGCCTCGCGAGGTGGCTCGGGCAGCGTGCTTTCAGTGCTGCTCAGAGGGCATGGTAGCGCGGACGTAGTAGAGGAGCACATGGTCAAGGGCGCAGTGCTGCACCAGGACACCCCCCGCCTGCTGCACGTCGATGGAATTGATGTGGAGGCGCCGCTGGAGCGCGACTTGGTTTACCTGCGCAACCTGGACGTTCCGGGCGTCATCGGGAGTGTCGGCACAATACTGGGAAAACATAAAATCAACATTGCCAACTTTTCTCTTGGGCGTCGGCCGGGGGCAATTAAGCCCGGAGCTCAACGCGAGGCCATAGCGGTCGTGCACGTGGATGGACTCGTCCCGGAGGAAGTCCTGGCGGAATTGCGAAGCGTTCCCGCGGTACAGAAGGCCAGGGCGATCCGCCTGTTTTGAAAATCTCGATAAGGCGTGGAGGCAGTAAATGGACGTTCGACGGCATCCATTAAGGCATACGAGAATGAGTGTTACGAGAAGAGCAAAGAGGATTCTCCATGGTTAGGCACGGTGGATTGCTGTTGGCGGCTCTGTGTGCGTTCAGCGGCTTGATGGTTGCTCAGGAAGGCGGCCATTTCGATGTCGCGTTGAATGGCGCGGCCGTTATCAGCAAGCATTCTCAGGGAAATGGCACGATCGACGCCCCTACAAGTTCAGGAGCGTTCCTCGCTACGTTTCGCGTGCGGATGACACCCAAACATTCGTTGCTGATCAATTATGGGCACTCCCGAAACTCGCAAATCTACACCGTCCCGCCCAATGATTACCGGATTCAGGCGATCGTCAGCGAATACACCGGCGCATACGTCTTTAGTCCAATGGAGTCGAAAAGATTCGAGCCGTTTTTTCTAGCTGGCGCCGGCGTATTGAAATTCAATCCCTACGACACTTTCATTGATGCCGTTCAGGTTGGGGTTCCGGCGGTACAGCAGACGGAAGTTGCCTTTCTGTACGGCGCAGGATTTGATTACCATATATTTTCCAGCATCCCATTTATACGGCGGCTCCCATCTGAACATCTGGCACTGCGCCTGCAATATCGCGGGTTGATTTACAAGGCTCCAGACTTCAGTGTCCCCGGCTTATTCACCGGCGCCAGAGGCCATATGGCCGAGCCCTCGGTTGGGATCGTAGTGAAGTTCTGACTCTGGGCTGCCCGCCCCTGAATGCCACGACGCTACGGACCAGCGGGTTTCGTGGCGATTCGCAAAAGCGGACCCAAGCCGCCAGAAAATACCAGTTGATTTCGATAGGAAATTACAGTCGACCCGGCGCTCAGGCGTCGAGCGCCGCTTTCCGGAGCTTGCGGCTCTCTGCCAGCAGCGCCATAGAATGCATGAGGTTTTGCAGGGTAACAATCCCGACCAGGCGTTGCTCTTCAACCACGGGAATGATGCTCAGATTACGGGCTGTTAGTTTCCTGAAAGCCGATGCCAGAGACTCTTTCTTCTGCGCCACTTCAAAGATCCGGTTCATCACTGCCTGTACGTATCCATTGCCCTCAGCGCGGAGGGTTTGAAGGATCTTCTGACGCGAGATGACGCCCACCATATCGCTGCCGCGAATCACGGGAAAGTCGTCTTGAAGACAGTGGACTGCCTTATCCAGTGCATCTTCGAGAGTGTCGGCCGGGGAAAGGGTCGCGAAATCGGTCAGCATAATATCTTCGAGGCGCACGGTCTCGAGCACAGACTGAAATATGGCGGAACGGTCCTCGAGCTGGGCGGCGATGAACAGAAAGAATCCAATCATGGTCAGCCAGAGGTTCCCCAACATTCCGGTCAGCATGAAAAGAGTGGCAAAAGCCTGGCCGATAGAAATGGCGCGGCGGGTAGCGCGCGCCGGATCCATTCGCCGGCTGAACACCGCGCGCAGCACGCGTCCGCCATCCATGGGATAGGCGGGCAGAAGGTTAAACACTCCCAGCCACAGATTTGCCCAGACAAAACTGCGAGGCAGATTGCCGGAGTGCACATAAGGATGGGACCACAGTTGCACGTTGGGCGCAGCGGCCAGCACCACGCCCGCAGATAATGCGGCTGCCACCAGGCTGAAGGTCGGGCCCGCCAGCGCGATTCGAATATCCCGCCTCCACGTGGAGGCCCCCAATTCCAGCGGCTGGCGAGTTTCATCGAGCAGCGTGATTCCTCCGATGGGCAGCAGGATGATCGCTTTCGCAGGGATTCCGGCATGCATGCTGGCCAGAGAATGCCCCAATTCATGGAGTAAAACTGCGGCGAAAATGATGCCAGCCAAGGCCAGGCCGCGGCCGGCGCTGGTTGCCGCATGAGAAGCTGGCTCCGCCAGCCAGACGAAAAGGAGAAGAAAAACGAACGTCCAATGAATACGCAGCTCTACGCCGAAGATACGCCCCGCGGGTATGGTCAAATTTCTCATTCAGGCCCAGCCAACACTCGATTGCTTCCGTCCATTCTATATAGTTAGACGCTGCTGGAATGATCTAAGGTGCGGCTTTCGAAATCGAAGGTGCTAACACGGTGCCGCGGCAGAAGTTTCCGGACGCGATTCTCGAACGGGAAGCGATCGCAACAGCATTTCAACAGAGCATAAACATTCCGGAACAAAAATGCGGATCATAGCGGGAAAATATCGTAGCCGCCGCCTGCGCACTCTCGCAGGGATGGACCTTCGTCCCACCGCCGACCGCGTCCGAGAGAGTCTGTTTAATGTATTGACGGCAGGTAATCCCGCCGCCCTCGAAGAAACAGTTTGGATTGATCTTTTCGCGGGCACCGGCGCAGTTGGAATTGAAGCACTCAGCCGCGGAGCTGGGTTCGTTTATTTCGTGGAGAGCGGTAAAGCCAGCGCTGGACTGATCCGGGAGAACCTGCGTGACCTAAAAATAGACAGCGGATTCGAAATTCTGGAACACGATAGCGCCCGAGCGATTCGCAGGCTCCAATCTTTCGGCGTACTCGCAGATTTTATTTTCCTGGATCCGCCGTATCGGGCGGCGAAGCTCTACGTCGAGGCACTGGATCTACTGTCAAAGTCGCGCTTGTTGAGGGGGGACGGAATGGTCGTCACCGAGCATGACAAAAGCTTTGATCCCGGGGAAGCATTCAGCGGTTTACGGCGCTTTCGCAAGCTGGTTCAGGGAAGTACAGTATTGAGCTTCTATTCGCAAGATTGACCGGCTGTTCCGGACGCGGCGCCTACATCAAGATATCTTCAGCGCGGGAAACGATCGGGTGCTGCATTTCGCGGAGCTCGTTCTTGACCTGGTTCAAGCCGTAAACGCAGCGTTCAAATTGGTTGGAAAGGGTCGCGAATAATGGAGCGACTTTGGTGTATTCGAAATGCTCGAATTTCGACACGATGTAATAGCTTTCCTTTCCGGCCTTCATCCAATCCACAAAACTTTCGACTCGATTGTGGCGCAGGCGGAAGTGATTAATGCTCTCCGGAAACATCCCCGCAAAAAATAGAGTGTAGTCCCCGATGTGCTTGCGCACCTGGCGTTCGCGATCAAAAGAGGGCGCCGGTCCGAAAACCGGATTTGATTCAATCAGCATTTCGCCCACGTCAGTCAACGGCTTCCCGCCGGCGGTCCGGATCTTAAACAACTGCTCCACGTCACAGAACTCAGAGAGCAGATGCGCGACATAGTTCACGATTTGCGGGTCCCGGATGCCAATCTCCTGAGCGTAGTTGCGTCCCACCAGCTCAAGGAAAAATTGTTGCAAAGGATGTGATTCCGGAATCATGACCCCTTCCCCCGAAAACCGCTCCCGGCCGCGTTCGCCTCGCCTAATACTTATCGCAGGCACAGCCGCGTTACAAGTGACTTCTGTGTCCCGCCAACCCCCACGCTTGTGCCATAGGTTAGAACACAACAGCGCTGACCGAGTTGTTTGTTGGCAAACAAAGCGGTCGGCTGCTAGTAAAGGCGGCTTCGTCAGCTCTTTTCACACGTTAGAATGAAGCGGCGAACTTTGTTGCAGGCGGAGGCAGGGATGGATCGCGTTAACATTTCCAGCGGTACACCATGGGAGCCCGTCGTGGGTTACTCTCGTGCGGTTAAAGTTGGTCAATATGTCCACGTATCCGGCACGACCGCCACAGGACAGGACGGAAAGATCGTCGGTAAAGGCGATGCTTACGTCCAGGCGCTACAGACCATCCGGAATATTGAATCTGCTCTGCAAAAAGCGGGCGCCAGCCTGAAGGACGTAGTCCGCACCCGTATATTTCTTACAAATATTGCAAATTGGGAAGACGTCGGCAGGGCGCACGGCGAATTCTTTCGTGATATCTGCCCGGCGGCGACTATGGTTGCAGTCACGTCTTTGATCTCGCCGGAAATGCTGGTGGAAATCGAGGCGGACGCGGTTATCGCGACCTAGATCCAGAAAGCACCAGGCGCGCCGCCTCTGTTCACGGAGGTAGCGACGAACCCGGGTTGGAACCAAGGATGAAACGGGCCGTGGGGCGAACGAACCGCAGGGTAAGTTAAGATCAGCCAGGGATGCTGAACACCTCGAACGCTTTACCCAAGACGATCGCCGCGGTGCGAATGGCGACTTCGGTTTTCTTCCTGCTTTTCGGGCAATACAAAATCTTCAATCCCGGCTTCGCTCACGGTGGATTCCAGGAGTACCTGCAAGGGTTTATACAAAACGGCGCAGTGAGTGTCTATCAGCCGGTTCTCAGCGACCTGGTTCTACCGCATGCGGTCTTTTTCGCTTATGTGATTGGTGGGCTGGAGCTCATCATCGGCATCTGCCTGTTGCTGGGGTTAAAAGTGCGACCGGTCTCGATAGTCGGCGTACTTTACATGCTGAATCTGGCCCTGGTTACCTGGTGGTCGCCCGGACACGGCGCCCCGGTGTGGCGTTATTTCGGCGCCGAGTTGGATCATTTTCCGCTCCTGCTTCTATTCATCATCTTTTTTGTTGCCGACGCCGGCAAAACCTGGGGGCTGGACGGAAGGTCACTGTGACAGTGGCCGAAGTATTCGCGGCGGCAAATCTTTCGCCGCACGGCCGAGGGCCATGGGGGGATCCAGTAGGTGAGTTCAGTGCTGGTATTTACGTGATTGCGCGTGTCAACGACGCTACGCTGGATTGCGACGCATGTGCCTGGCAGTTGGTTGATCAGCTTCCGGTCACGCTTGACCTTGAATACGAACGGCAGCGATGGCTTCCAAACGAACCCGTCATTTACATCGGAAAAACAGATCGAACGATACACAAACGCGTGGGAGAATTCTATGATCACAAGTGCGGGGATAAGAGACCGCACGCCGGCGGACAAGTTCTCTTACTGTTGCAGTGCCCCCTGTGGGTTTACTGGTCTCCTGCCACTGACCCACGCCTCTCGGAACAAACGATGATCCGGGCGTTTAAGGAGCGAGTGGGGAAGGAACCGTTCGCAAATTCCGAATGTGGCAGACGGAGACAGAAGAGGATTACGCCCTTAACTGACCCATTAACTTGCAGGCTTTCGTAAAGTCGCGCCGAGTACGCGTCCCGGGCCATCTTCCTGGACAAATGCCACCACACGGATATTCTTAGGATCGATTCCGCGCTTGAGTTTTAGCTGAAAATCTTCGGCAAAAGTTTTCCCTTTGGGCAGCTTGCCTACCTTGGTGATTTGTTGCACCACCGCCACGTGGGTGAGGTCCTTGCCGCCATTTTCACCGCGTAGAACTTTGGACTCCACCTTCTCCAGCGCCACGGCAACATAAATATCTGCGTTGTTTGGGTCAGTCTCGCCACTGGCTGCGATGTGCATTCGCACAATATTGGAATCCAGCGAAAGACCGCTAATCTCAATCGGTATTTTCGGCGCGGACATGGCCTCATCAAAAGTCTTTTTGATCACGTCAGGGTTAGTGGCGCGCAGTTCGCGAGCACCGTCCACAATCATTTGGGGAGTGTAGGGGGTGCTCAGACCCAGTGCATGCTCGTAGGAGTTCTGCCGCTCGGTCAGCGCGGCTGAAGAATTTGGATCCTTCCAGCCATCGTGGTCCCAATAGTCCACGTGCTCGCTGAGGACAATTACCTGGCCGCCGGGGACCGGTTGTATAGTGTCCAGCCGTTGCACAAAAGCGTCCACCGGCGGACAACTGGAGCACCCTTCAGAGGTGAAAAGTTCAACCAGAATCGGTTTGCTGGCTTTTGTTCCACCCGCTGAGCCCTCGGCAGCTACGGCCTGCGTCCGCGCGAAGGTTCCTGCGCATAGGATTGCGGCATAGAAAAAAGACTGAAGTGCGATGCCCCGGAACATGGAAATAGCCTCCGCTGCTCCAACTATTCTAGTTCAAGATTAAAGGCCGGCGTTTGAGGCCGGCCCCCTGTAAATGCGTAATCAAGTGCAATCGTTCGCGCGAGCGCAAAAACGCCTTAAGCCTTTTTGGGCGCGATTGCATCCTTAGCAGCCTTGGCCACACGGAATTTCACCACGGTCTTGGCCTTGATTTGAATCGGCTCACCGGTCTGGGGGTTACGTCCCACGCGGGCTTTACGGTGCGCTTTCACCAGGCGTCCGATGCCGGGGACGACAAACACGCCATTTTTCTTAGTCTCTTTGATAGCTGTATCCGCCAAGTGCTCCAAAAACGCGGTTGCCGTCTTGTTGTTGGTTTCGAGTCTCTCCGCGAGATGACGGACGAGTTGGGTCTTGGTCAAGCCTGATGCCATGAATCCTCCCTAAGGATGTTGCTGAATTTTCTTGATGAACCATCTTATATCGCGCGGCTGTGGAAAAAAAGTGATTAGGACCGCATTTTATGCGGCTTTTGAGGTTGCAGTGCCCTAGAAACCCAGCAAAACTGCCATCATTTCGTGGAGCTAGTTAGAAAACGCCGCACCGTAGCATGCTTTGTATTGCCCGTCGGCAACCCAAACGCCGCTTGCGACAAATTTGAGCGACGCAGCTTTTGTCACTGTTTCGTGAATCGCGAGTCTTCAGTTTGACTCTAATGGGCAGGCTCTTAAAAATACACTCTTCGATTTGGACGCGCTATGACGGAAACTGAGCTTAAAGAGCACCTTGAGGCAGCAGAAAAAAGTCCCAGAGAAATTGCGGCAGCCGTGTCTCGCTTACCGCCAGAGGTTTTGCGGTTCCAGCCCGCCCCAGAAAAATGGTCTATCCTCCACATCCTCGGCCATCTGGCCGACGTTGAGATTCTCTACGGGTACCGGATGCGGCAGATGCTGGCCGACGTCAAACCGGTGATTGCGCCCATTGATCAGAATGCGTGGGCGAAAAATCTCAACTACCTGCAATCGCCTGCCCCCGAGTTGGTTGCTTTTTACAGCCTGGCGCGTCATCACAACCTGCGCTTGTTGCAGAGCTTGAAGCCTTCCGATCTAGCCAAGTCCGCATTCCATCCCGAAACTCAAAAAGAAGTCAGCGTTGCTGACCTTGTTGGAATGATGAGCGGCCACGGCGCGTCGCACCTGAAGCAAATCGAAAACCTCAAAGCCGCGGCGCAGATGCCGGGTTCTCAACCCAAGATTTGACCCGCATGGTCTTGGCGGACGGCGATTGGGCGTGAAAGCGGAGCGCCCGGCGGGAGTAACCGCTGTAGCCGTCATTTTCTTGCTAACTGGCGGCCTATTGCTCGTCCTGGGGTTGACCAGACTTACTTATCCCGAAACTATTCCCTTGTTTATAGCGGCGCCTGTGCTCACCGGCCTCGAAGTGTGGGGGCCCTGGATGTTTCTAACCGCTGCGGCGGTAACAGCTCTGATCGGATGGGGACTGCTGCGTCTCAAGAACTGGGCGCGCCGCGCGGGTGTAATTGTCGCACTTGCCGGAGTGGTAATGCTTATTCCCAGGGTTTCCAACGGCGTCTTCGATCTTCGCTTCTCAGAGTTGGCCTGGGGCGGACTTGGCATCATTATCCGCGTGGCCGTTGCCTGGTACTTGTGGCAGTCGCGGGTCGGAGAGGCGTTTCAGCGGAGCTTGAACGCTCATTGATCGCGCTTGAACGCTACTTGACGCGCTGTTTTGCGACTATGGTTGGTTGATTTCCGGAAACAAAGCCACACGGATGACGTCGGGTTCTACTTCCCGATGCAGAATGTGCTGAAGATCAAATTCAAAATGTCATTCGCACTGGTTGCTCCGGTGATCTCATCCAGCGCATGCAAGGCACTATAGAGATCGAGCAAGAGCATCTCGTGAGGAATTCGGTTCCTTACGCCGGTAGTAGCAGCTTGTAACCCTGAGATGGCGTCGCAGACCCGAGCTTGATGGCGTACGTTGGTCAGAAATCCGGATTCGGAATACGAACCCGCATCCCCGCGAATGTGGCGAAGAATTTCATCGCGCAGCGCGGCGATGCCCTCGCCGGTGACCGCAGAGGTCCGAAGGTGGCGGATTTCAAAATCGAACATGGGGCTCGGAAGCTTCGCCAGGTCGCATTTATTCTCTATGACCATGGCAGCTCGTCCCCCGGCTTTTGCCAGGATTTCCTGATCTTCCGCCGACAGTGGCACGGAAGCATCGACGACGATCAATACCACGTCCGCGTCAGCGATGGCTTCCATCGACTTGCGGATACCCAGGTCCTCCGTCTCCTCGAGGGCATGGCGGATGCCGGCAGTATCCACCAGGCGTACTGGAATTCCTCCGATCGTCACAGTTTCGCTGATTAAATCGCGGGTGGTGCCCGGAGTAGCGGTGACAATTGCCCGCTCGCGTTCCACCAGGCGATTGAACAGGCTGGATTTGCCGACGTTTGGACGACCAACGATGGCGAGCGTCAGCCCCTGATGCACCATCTTTCCGTACGCGAAAGTCTCCGACATCGTTTTCAGGGGAGCGCTGATTGCCGCTATACGTGTGAGAATCTGTTCCGCAGGCATGACTGAGATATCGTCCTCCGCGAAATCGATTCCGGCTTCGAGTGCCGCGATGAGCTCCACCAGCCTTTGCTTGATGGGGCCCAGTAATCGAGAGAGCGCTCCCCCGAGTTGCTGCGCCGCAACCTTTGCCTGAAAAAGCGTCTGCGAATCGATGAGGTCGCGAATGGCCTCGGCTTGCGTCAAGTCGATGCGACCGTTGAGAAATGCGCGCATGGTGAACTCGCCGGGCTCGGCGAGGCGGGCGCCGCGTGCCATGGCAATTTGAACGACGCGTGCGAGAACCACCGGAGATCCGTGACATGAAATTTCAATGACATCGTCAGTGGTATAGGAGTGTGGTTCTTGAAAAAATAAAACTACAACTTCGTCGATGCGTTGGGGATCAGAAGACTTCGCAGAAAAGCCGCCGGTTATGTCGGGAGCTGATTTTCGCTTGTTGGTCTCGTGTTCGAGGGTGTCCGCGTCACCCCCTTCAGGTTCGGTCAACTCCGCGAGCACCGCACGGCCGGGTTCGAGATCATGCTTAATCCTGAGCATGCCCAGCGCAATCGATTTCGCTTCGGGTCCGGATAGTCGAATGACCCCGATACCTCCGCGGCCGGGGGGAGTTGCGACAGCGACGATGGTGTCGTCAAGGTTCAAGGGAGGCTCTTCCAGTTTGAAATCTCAACGTTTCGTTCTCAGTAAAAGGTGCCGCCAGAACGAACGTGTGCGTCTCCAATGCTTTCGGAGAGTCTATGTCATTGCGGAGCGGACCGTTGGCAACGGGGGTTAAACGGAATCGAAGGGCCTGCTGCCTTACGGGATAATCTTCGGCACCGACCGTGCCGGAGGCACATAATTCTTGGGATAAACGATGAGGCATCGCCGGCTTCCTTCGCCCTGGCTCTCGGTACGCAGATCTTCGTGGTCACGCAGGGCCAGGTGAACGATCCGCCGCTCGCGCGATGACATGGGCGCGAACTCATAGGGGACACTGGTGGTGCGGACTTTCTCCGCGGCTACGCCTGCGGCTATACGCAGCTCCTCCAGGCGCAGTGCCCGGCGATGCATGCAGTCAAACTGAATCTTTTCGTGTTCATTAGGAGGTACGCGGAGAATCTCCAGCGCCAGCAGTTCGATTGCGCGCAGCAGTTCGCCTCCGCGCTCAAGCAGCAATGTAGAGTCCGGGCCGGCCAGATCGATGGAAATCTCCGGGCGCTCCCAATCCCGCTGCTCGGGGAGCGGCGGATCGACCGTGATCCGGTATTTCAGGCGCAGCCCGCCGTGGGTTGCGACCCCGCGCAGGAACTCATCAATCTTTTTCGCGGCAGCAATTTTATCGAGGAGAGGCACGCGCTTCTTACTATCGCTCCTGGTAGATAGAAAATCAGAAAATTCTAGTACCGCCGGTTACCACCTGGCTACTTCTCTTTCTTGCGCGCTCTCTTCAGCGCCATCTCGCGCATTTCGCGTCCCAGGCGGGTGCGATTCATAATCGATTGCTGCGCCAGTCCGATTAGGTTGCCCTCCGACCAGTACAGGCACAAACCGGCAGCAAGATTAAAACTGATGATCCCCATCATGACCGGCATCATTAAGTTCATCATCTTCTGCTGGGATGGATCCATGCCCGCCTGCGGCGTCACCCGTTGGGTAATCATCATGGTAATAAAAATTCCGATCGGAAGAAGGTGCCAGGGGTCGGGAGAAGAGAGGTCCCGAATCCACAGCCAGTGTGCGTGCCGCAGATCGAGCGCCGCACCCAGCATGCTGTAATACGCAAACAAAAATGGCATCTGGATAATCATCGGCAGGCATCCTCCCGCCGGGCTCACTCCCTCCTGCTTCATGAGCGCGGCGATCTCCAGGTTCATCTCCTGTTTCCGTGGATCGCGCAAACCGTACTTCTTATATTTCTCCTTGATGGAATTCATTTGCGGCTGAACTTTTTGCATCTTCAGCGCTGACTTCATGCTGGAGATGCGCAGCGGCAGCAGCGCGATATTTATGATCAAGGTCTGGATAACGATTGCCCAGCCCCAGTTGGGAACTATCTTTTCATAGGTCCAGCGCAGCCAGATAAACAGCGGCCGGGCGATGACGCCAAAGAAGCCGAAGTTAACCAGGCCACGTAAGTCCGCCTCGCCGTTGGTGACTCCACGAACCGGTACGGCTTCGACAATGTGTAGAGCCTTCGGCCCCACGTAAAGGCGCTCGCTGGTCACACCATGTACGTTGCCGACGGCCGCTCCCACAACATCTACTTTTATGGTGTCCTGCGGATTGGGTTTTTGCGGATCTTTGGGAACGGTAATTCCATTTCGCAGCGTAACCAGCGCGGCGTTCTGCGGATCATCCGGCAAAAAAACAGCGGCGAAGTATTGGTCCGCGGCCCCGCCCCAATTCATCGTCCCTTTCAGCGTGTTGCCGCTGCTA
>JAFAWN010000114.1 GCA_019241735.1 Terriglobales bacterium | reverse complement strand
ATGTAACGTTCATGTTGCAGCTGTTGGATGGCGCGATAGCACCGAAGCAGGTATTAGTCTGCGAAAAGGCGCTTGAATTGGTTCCCGTAATCGAGATGTTCCCCAGATTCAGCGCCGATGTTCCGGTATTAGTAAGCGTTAACGACATGCTATGCGAGGTGTTCACGCTGACGCTCCCGAAATTTGCATTAGCCGGCGCGATACTGAGCACTGGTGGTCCGCTGGGCTTGAAGTTCGCAGTGACAGATTGAGGTCCTGACATCGTCACCAAAGTGTACCCGGAAGTTGGATTCATCACCGGGCCTGTCCACATGCTGAAGGTATAGTTCTGGTTCACATTGTTCGCGTTCAAGCTCACGGTGGAGTTCGCGGGATAATAATTCCCGGAGGGTGGCGACAGCGTGCCGCCACCCGGCGGATTCGCGGTAACCGTCAACAAATACGAAGTGCTGAAGCTGGCCGTGTAAGCGGCTTTACCGCTGGGGATGGTAACAGCATGCGAAATGGCTCCGCCGTCACTCCAGCCGGTGAAGATATATTGCGTCCCATTCGCCCCCTGCGGCGAGACCGCTGCAATGGTGTGCTGGCTGCCCGGCGCCCACGCCTCGGTTAGCGGGCCGGTTTGTGCCGGGCCGTTGTCCACACTGATCAGCAAGTGTGTGCTCCCCGCCACTGCATCCACTACTGTTGCTGAAGGAACAGGGCTGAAATTGGCAGTTACACTCTGCGGGCCTCCAGAAAGCGTCAACGTCGTGGACGCAGAATTGGCGTTGGCTACGTTCCCGGTCCATCCCGTGAAGCCGTATCCGGCGGCAGGGGTCGCAGTCAGAGTCACCACGGTTCCTGCCGCATAGTAGTTCCCCGAGGCTGGCGTCACCGTCCCGCCGTTCGGCGGAGTGGCTGCGGTCGTCAGCTGGTAGGAAGTGCTGAAGTTCGCGGTGAAACTCGATCCCCCGCTGCCCGCCGGTGGCTGGCCCTGTGGACTGCTGCCGAATTGATAGGCTCCTGCATCCCATGCCGCGCTCGTGGGACGCGGCGTTCCGGAAAGATCATTCTTAATAGCGGGATAATTGCTGCAGAAAGACGGATTCACTACGCATACATTCACCGCTGCATTTTTTACCGGCGAGCCACTCTGAGGAATAAAGTTCGCATTCAGGCTGATGCCCGCCGGATTACTGGTGGAGTGTGTTTCCCCGCCGCTGCTGGCTTGCCATCCCGCAAAACCTGAAAGAAAGTTGCCGTTCCACACAAACGAACCCTGGATTCCGTAGGTGTTGTAATCGATGGCCCCAAAACTCGATTTCTCGGAGTCAATTAACGCAAAGCAATTCGACATCACATTATTTTCAAAAGCGGCAACCGAAACACTGGGGCCCTGGCTGGTGCTGAAGTAGCTGCAAGCTACGTTGGTGACGCTGTTTCCCACAAAGGTGTTGTTATAGATGTAGCATCCGCTGGTGCACACATTGAGCAGGAACAGCCTTCCATTCGCCGGAGTCCCCGTCATCACGTTATTAAAGATGGCAAAATTCGTGCCGGTAGAACCTTGCGACTCAAGGAAGGCCTGCGCGGTGACATCATTTCCCATGTTCCCCGCCATTATGTTGTTGGCCAGGATAAAGTTGTTGAGCGTTGATCCCTGGGCGCCAAAGCTGTGGAGACAGTTGTTGTGCCAATAATCGGACGCCGTGTCCCAGTTCGACATGTCGTGGCAATAATTACCAGTGATGGTGAGACCATTCAGGGTGGACGCGCCCGCCGCCCCCACCGCCATCATGTGCCCATTGTTATAAAACTCGTTATTGCTGATTTTCCAGTTGGAAAGGGTCCCCCCGTTGGTATAGGCGAGCACGGTGTGCCAGGCTCCATCGTGAAGCTTGTTATCGTGGACGTTAAAGTTGCTTCCGTTCGATAACAGTATGCCCTGTGTCCCAGCGGCATCGTTAGTCGTGGCGGTATGGATATACGACGGCCCAACTTCCAAGTTACGGATTTCGATATTAGAAGCGCCGCTGGATTGAATCAGATTTCCTATGGTCGATGTTGCCTGCGTAGTACACGTTCCGCCTGGACAGGCCGCGCCGGGTGAACCATAGAGCATGTTTTCTATCTGGCCGTTGCAGGCCCCCTCGGTGGCGTTGGTAGCGGTGTTCCAGCCACAGGGCTTCCCGATGCCGCCGTCCACGACTATCCACCCAATTGTCCCCAGATTTAATGCGCCATTGGCGTCCGCGCCCGGGCTGATTTGAATTTTGGCCCCGGGTTCAAACAATATGATCGCCGGGTGCCCGCTTGAGCCGCCGCCCTTGGCGTAGAGTTCGCTGGTGATAATTCCGCACAGATGCACGGTGGTGTCCGGCCCGATCTGCATCCCGGTGGGCGATGCCGACCAGTTTCCCGCGGTGTTGAAATAGTTGATCGCCTTTTCGTTGGCGCAACTGGATCCATCACCGGTGCCTGCGGCCACCTGCCCCACATATACATTGTTGCCCGGTCCAGTGGTTCCCGCCGCAGCGGTCACCTGATGGGAAATCGGGCCGCCATCGGACCAGCCGGTAAAGTTGTACTGTGTGCCATTCGATCCCTGCGGGGTGGCAGTGGCAATCGTGTGCTGGCTGCCTATTACCCAGTTCCCAGTCAACGGCGCGGCCAAGGCGGCTCCGTTGTCTGCGCTCACTTGCAGCCCCGAAGGCGAGGTATTGATCGTCACCGCCACTGTGGCCGAGGAAAAACTCGCCGTCACGCTTTCCACATTTGAATTCATCGTTATGGTAATCGGATTAGTGCCGGTGCCCGCAAGATCTGAATTCGAGGACCAGCCGATAAAACTATAGCCGGTCGCCGGCACCGCGGTCAGCGTTACAACTGCTCCGGGCGAGTAATATCCGGCGGACAAGCCGGGGCTATTGCCCGGATTCGCAGTGACCGTTCCACCGCCGGACGGGCTCACACTCGTGGCCAGGAGATAGCCCGGGCTCTGATTGACCGTGGTGGAATCATTTGCCATCTGCGTCGCGGAGATCCCGCCCCCGGAGACTTGCACCGAGTTTGTAACCTGACTTGCCGTATTGAATCCCACGGCTACACGCAAGGTGATGGTGTCGCTTTCGCCCACCGGCATCGGGGTTGTTCGCGTGCAGCTCGCAGAGCTGATATTGCAGGTCCAGTCCGAGCCATTACCTCCGTTGGTGTTCGCGGTCTCGCTGATCGACACCGCGGTCATTCCGCTCGGGAGCGTATCTACCAGCTGCAAGTTTCCGGCCGTGGCTCCAGGACCATTCGGGTTCGCCACCGTGATGGTGTAAATGTCCGCGCTATCGCCTTGCGTGAAGTTACCCGTGTGAGTGGCGGCGAGGCTGAGTGCGGGCGGGTTTCCGGTGAAATTTAAGCACCAGCTTCCAACGCTCATTGGGGCCCCGGAAGCCCGGTTGATCAGAAACAGGCTCCAGTACCCCGCGGGATTTTCATTTGCAAAAGATGTGGTGAATGTCGCCGAGCCATACGGAGGAGCGAAGCTCAACTGATTCGCGGCCGGGGCCGGCGGGCCAAAAGAACTTTCCGGGCTTTGCGGATTAGCTGTCGGATAATAGGTCGAGCCGTTGGAGGTCACGCCCGCGGGTATCGGGTTGCCCGGGCCCACAGCATCCGCAATCATCAAGTTCTGCGACGTCACCACAGCGTTGCCGCCCGCAGCGTCCCAAAAGACAAGATTGTGACCCAGAGGGTCAGTGATCATAAGAATTGCAGCATCCGGCAACGCGTGGCTGAAGTTGTTCAAGGTTACAGCGACAGACTGGACTGTCCCCGCCATGTTGGTCACATTGATGCGCGAAGGGTACGGCGTCGAATTGATGGCGCCGTTGATGCCATTGACGCCGCCCGACGCTGGGATACTCACTCCCCCTGGGTTGCAGTATTTACCGGCGGCGGGATTGGTCGTCGCGGTGTCAATTTCCACCTGCGTGCTGCTCGAACTGACGCCGTAGTATCCAGTCACCCCGCTGTACATCGCGGTGATGTTATGGATTCCTTCGGAGAGACTCGATGTTTGGAAACTTGCCTGGCCATTGTTGTCCACGCTGGTTGGACCTGCGATCACTGTTCCGCTTTCTTCAAACGTGACCGACCCTTGCGTTGCCGGTGACCCTGCGCTAGTCACCGTTGCAGTGATCGACTCCGGTTGCCCCTTCACCCCGGGGCTGGGACTCCCGTTGATGGCGGTTTGCGTTGTAGGAAGGCTGCCGGTGGAGAAGGCCAGGCAATAGCCTCCGATCGCGCCCGTATCGCCATTTGTGTTCATCACATACAGGCTCCACATTCCGTCTGCCGTGGGTAGACCCGCGAAGCTGGTCGCAAATGTAGCCAGTCCCTGTGCTGGGGGCAGGTTGTAGCCCGTCTGCGGCGCAGGCGATGGAAAGACCAGGCTTGAAATCAGATCTGTTGGGGCATACGTTCCCCCGGGAAGCGTGTCCGAATTATTGTCGGGCACCGCGGCGCTGGATGCGTTGGTCAGAATCAGGGTCGCGTTACTGGAACCATGCACGCCGCCCGCTCCGGCCAGCGGCACGAAAGACGCTCCGTTCGGGGCCACCAGCAGAAACCGCAAGTGGTCCGGGAAAGGGTCGCCGTTGAGCCGGTTGATTTGCAGCGCAGCATCGGAAATGGGCCCCACGCCGCTAACAAAGATATGCTGCGGATACGGAGTCGCCTCCGGCGCAATGTTGGAATTCCCCAGCGTGATCGTTCCAGTATTGCAAAAGACCGGTGACGCTCCGCTCGTGGGGTGGTCAATAAAAACCGCCGCGCTGCCACTGCTCGCGGTGAAATTCGAATCTGCGTTGTATTGGGCGGTAATGATGTGGCCGCCTTCAACCGCGAACGATGTCTTGCAGGTTGCGCTGCCCGCGACAACGGATTGCGCGCTGCAGCCGGTAATTACATTGCCGTTGTCGCTGAACGTTACCGTGCTTTCGTTTACCACCGCCCCGCTGTTGGTTGCATCGGCGACGGTCGCGGTTAAAGTTACGCTGTTGCCTTCGAAGGTTTCGCCGGTGCTTGCAGATACGCTGGTGCTGGTGTTCTGCTGCGCTTGCTGCATGGTCAGCGTGATGGACCAGCTATTCAGCGTGGCTGGGCTGTCAGTGGTGGGGGAGTAAATGTATAGCGTCCAGATGCCGTTGACTTTGGTCTGGGATGGAAACTGAGACGCGAACGTAGCGTTTCCGCCTGAAGAAACGCCCAGACTTTGGGCGTAAGCGCCCGAAACAGCGCAATCGGCGACGGATGTCCCTGCTGGATAAGGCCACGCCTCGAAACTGCCAGAGCAATACGCATTTACATTTGGAACGTATGTCGCCCCATTCACCGGCGCGCCCTGGTAATAGAACGGGGGCGAGCCATTCGCGCCGTTGTCGGCGAACGTCAGCGTGACATTGGAAACGCCTCTGGAATCTCCGGTACCGGACAAGAACTCAAAGAACCTTCCCTCCGGCGATGCCAGGAGCAACTCGCGGTTCAGAGTGTCCGGGTCGGACCAGCCGTTGAGGCTGACCGTGACTTGACTCAACGATCCAGTTAATCCACTGACCGCAATGCCGCTCGAAACCTCCGACCTCGATCCACTTGCGCCCGAGGGGATAAAAAGAGTTCCACCAGTGCTGGTAAAAGTCGTGGAGGCGGCACTGGGCTTGCCCAATGCAGCCAACAATAGGGCGGCGCACAATGCGAGTTTGCGCATGCGAGTGGTCATTTCAAGCTTTCGGGGGAGGTGTAGCCGTGGCGTCGGATCGCGCCAGGGTGGCGGACTAAGGGGAGCTTACTACGCAGGCGACCGCCGAAAACCTACTCTTCTGGAGTAGCCGAAAGGGTGGTAATTCTAGCGCTTTTCGGAGACGGACTTTTGCGGTGTGAATTTTCCAGAGGTGAAACATTTGCAGATTTAGATAGCTATAAGATATAAATGACGAAAAAGCGCCGCAAAACTTCCGTACAGTGTTCCACGTGGAACATTATTCACAAGCTCCGCAATGTTTATGAGAAAGCTAAGCTACGGTTTGGGCTGGGATGGCGGGGCGACGTTCGCCTTCCGATCTTTAGGATCTAATCCAAATGAGGGATTCTCATAGGTGCCGGAAATTCGCACCGGCAGAATCTCACCCTTGCTTTTCTTCTTAAAGAATGGGTCCATCATCTTTAAGAATAGCGATTTGGCCCCGCTGCTGGCGTTTGAGATTTTGGAATCCACCTGTAGTTGTCCATGCAGATCGATCTTGTGATTGATCAGGCCATACGTTCCATGCATGCGCGCCGACGCGCCCGGCACGCCGAATGAAAGGTCGGTAAAAGTTGCGGCGCCGTTCGCCACCGAGACCTCGCCGGTGAGGTCGGTAAGCACGGTTTCGGGGTCAGGCTTATTTTTGTCGTCTTTGTCTCCGACTTTTTCTCCACGCGCCCCGGCACTCAGTTTGTTGACGTCCTCCTGTGTCGAAGAATGGGAAAACTTTCCTCCCGCAATTCCGAAGCCGCCGCTGAGCTTTAGTTTTTCAAGGAACGGGCGTTCGCCGGGCGGCAATTCCGCATTCGCCTGCAGGGTCACCGCGCCCGACATCGGCGCCCGCTGCCTGGCAAATAATCCCAGGATATCTTCGATGCGCCCGTGGTTGCAGGCGAAATGAACCTTCGCCGTCTTCCCCTTCTTGCCGTCAGACGCCGCAATGCTGCCTTCACTGGTGACCTGCGTTTTGCCGAAGCGCGCGTCCACTCGCTTGAGGAAGGTATCGCCATTGGTCGCATTCACGTAAGCGCCGTAATCCATCGTCAACCGCACCGGGTGACCGCCGGATTTCACCGCGAAATCGGGCACCTCGACTGCGCCCGAAATATCGATGTGCGCAAGCTTTCCATCAAATTTCCCTTTCGATGAGAGTAAGCCGGCGATGCCCTCATAGACACTGAGATCTGCGCGCTCAAATGTGTATTGGCCGGAAATCGGAGTCGAGGGCGGATCGTTGTCGTTCCACATGCCAAATTTGCCGGTGGCTTCAAACTCTCCCGGCGGCTCTGGATTGTGCAACTTTAGGCGGTAGCTCAGCGCGTGGCTCCCTCCCACGTCGCGTAGCAATGCCTTATGAATGTCGAAGCGAAGCGGCGCCTTCTTGGGATCCGTCGAAGCGAACTCAAGGATGGCTCCGTCGCCGATCATCTCGCTGATCACGATGGTGGAGCGCCGCGCGTGAAAAGGCTTACTGGTCCCAAATGGCGGGATCGATATCTTCAATCCCTCGGCCCGGATGAGACTCAGGCGCTTGGCGAAAATTAAAAGATACGTGCTCTGGATGGTCAGCTTTTCCACCGAGATGAGCGGTTGTGCGGCATTCTTATCGTGGATGAACGCAACCCCGTCTAATACGCAACCGGGGTGGGGAAAGTAAGTTTTGTGGAAGCCACGGGCTTGCACCTGGCTGTCCCCGGCTTCCCCGAGCGCTTCTATGACCAACTTCGGCTCAAATGGCCAAAACAGCTTTAGTAGGAGGATGCCGACGCAAACCACCGCCGCAATCGAAATCAGGATGAAAATCGCGATTTTTCTAGAAGGGAGATTGCGATGTTGCAATTTCTTGCGATTTCGCGGGCGGGATGCAACCGTGAGTGTGGACACTAGGCTTGGACTCCGAAGCAGCGACCGCGGTTGCCCGGAACTTCAGCGGATGTTCCGGAAGTATGAATTCCCAGCAAGCGCGCCAATCAGCCTCTCGGGTTAGGCGGCGCCCTTAAACTTAAGCGCTGCAAGAAACACAAGAACCGCGATTGTCAGCAGGAGATGTGCGGCGGGAAAATTGCCGACAAATGTGTAGATCAGGATCGCCGTCGCAGCGGGTACGAGCGCCAGCAGAAAAAGCAGGCCCGCGCTGGCTAAAGAAGGCCGTGCAGCAATCACTCCAAAAATGAACGCCAGAATAAGCAGGGTGGCGGAGTCAGCAAGCCACAGGGCTTTCGAGCTCGACGCGTAAAAGCGGGGCAGGTCAGAAGCTTCAATGGCAGAGGCGGCCTTCTTGAACGCTCCTGCGTGAATTGCGGCGCCCAAAGCCGAAAGCAACGCGGCCGTGCCCAGCAGGTATCTTGAAACCTGTAAAGTCATTTTCGGGATCCTTGCAATCCTATGCGGCTTCGACGGTCTTGTTTTGTCTCCGCAATATCACCCGCGTGAGCCGGTAAAGCGGATAGCTCAATGCCAGCGAAATCAAGGCGTATTCGCTGTTGCGGGCATCTTCTTTTATCGCGGCCACCAGAAAGCCAAGCGAGCCAATCCATGCCAGTCCGGTTGTCCAAGGGTAGCCCCAGGCGCGGAACGGGCGGTTGGCATGCGGCTCCCGCCAGCGCAGAACAAAGACCGCAGTGTAGGCCATGAGATAGTCGGCGACAAAGTAAAACGCGGTGACCGACAGCACGATCTCAAATTTCCCGCTCAGGATAAATGTTAAGGCTACGATCGTGCTTAGAAACAGTCCCACGGTTGGGGTCCCGCCGAGGTTCACCTTCGACGCGTGACGCGACAGGAGGCCATCCTTGCTCATGGCGAAAGGAATCCGGCTCGCCATGAGGTGATAGGCGTTGATGCCGCTCAGCATCGAGACAATCATCAGGATTTGCAGAATAGTGTGGCCCCGGGCCCCGAAAATAGCGGCAGTGGCCGTGCCCAGAGCCATGGTCTGCCCGGCTATCTGCGGGATGCTCAAGACGTGCAACAACGCCACGTTTACCAGCAGGTAAATCGCGGTCAAAGACAACACTCCATAAATCATGGAGCGCGGAATATCATGCGCCGGGTCCCGAACTTCCTCGCCGAAATAAATCACACCGTACCAGCCGTCGTAAGAATAGATAACCGCCTGCAGCGCAAGAATTGCGGCGGCCCACATCGAGTGCCCGCGAAGTGCGCTCAGCGGGATTCCGGAGGACAATCCGCTGCCGTGTCTAAAAATAAAGGCGGCGGCAACCAACGCGAGGAATGCAACCGTCTTGAGGACCGTGGTCACATTCTGCACCATGCTTCCAGTGCGGATGCCATGCCACTGAAGTACGGCAACCGCGACGGTCACGCTGGAAGCTGTGAGAACCGTATGGCCGGCGAGCGGGCGGAAGAGTTCTCCGCCGTACTCTGCGATAACGATGGCGACGGCGGCAGTGGTGCCGCATTGCGCCAGCCAGTCAGTCCAACCGACGGTGAATGCTGCATACTCGCCCAGCGCCCGGCGCGCGAATACATAGTAGCCGCCGGAGCGCGGCAGCATTGTCCCCAGCTCGGAGAGGGAGATGGCCCCCAACAGAGCATAGAAGCCGCCGACCACCCAGACGCCGAGAAACAGCGCCGGGGTCGGCAGGTAAGTGGCGACGTCTCCGGGCGTTCGCAGAATTCCGGCGCCGATGGTGTTGCCAATAATTACCGCTAAACCGAAACCTACGCCCAGAACGCGCAGAAGTTTTCCGGCAGTCTTCGGAGCCGCCGCGTTAGTGGGCATCGTCATGTGGCGATTGCAGGCCGCTCTTTTTTTTGGGCTTGAGTGTCGTTAGTTTTACGCCCGCGTCGTTTCTATGAAACGGCGACCCAGTCTCTCTCAAGTGGGCTTGGAAGACAACAGCAAGACTTCAAATGCGATCCCTGGGGTCTCCCCGATGAAAAATAGAATGGGCCCGCGAAGATAAAACGGGGGCGCGCTTCATGCATCTTGGGATGCAGCGGCGGCGAGAGCGGATGGCGTTAAATCCGGCCCGGCAGGGTTCTTTTCCAGCGTTTCAGGTTCATAGCCGGGCCCCAACGTCACAATCTTCCGTGCCGGCAGGGTTCCGTTGTCATATTCGAAAGTTCCCGGCAGTGGGCTCGACACTGTGGCTGGCAAGATTCCGATGGCTTTGTTGCGGCCATCATTTTTTGCTTGATACAACGCAGAGTCCGCGAGTTGTAACACCTTTTCATAATGGACGGCTTCGGGTTCGCCCACAAACCACGGGAAAACCGCCCATCCTATAGAGCATGTCCGGCGCAGCCGCTGACCGTCGAATGGTCCGAACTCATCTTTGCCGATAGCGTGAAGAATCCGGGAGGCGAGGATCTCAGCGCCATTGCGGTTGGTGCAGCGCGACATCACCAGGAATTCCTCTCCGCCCCAGCGCACCAAAAAATCTGAGTGACGGATGGCGGAACTTATTCGCCGCGCAATTTCCACCAAGACCTGGTCTCCAGCGGCGTGCCCGTAGAAATCGTTTACCTCTTTAAAGTGGTCGACATCAATAAAATAGAAAATCACATCCCGATTGGAGGGGGTGTGGGCCCCAGGAGCGGCAGTAAAGGAGCGTACGACCTGGCGGATATCGCTTTCGATCGTGGTTGCGAGGAAACGCCGGTTTCGCACGCCAGTCAGCAGATCGGTGAGTGAGGCCTCCTCCAGTTCCTCATTTGCGGCAGCGAGATGCTTGCTCAGCCGGTGTTGTTTTACCGCCAACAGTCCGCCCATCACCATCATGATGGCCAGCGTTAGCAGGGTGCGGAAATTTCTGACTTCCAGGGGCGCGTGGCTCACAAATTGGGTCCAGGCAGCAAAAATCGGGAGAGAAAGGATCGTGATTGTAGCCAGCCATTCAATCCACTGCGCCCTTTTCCGGGGTTCGACATCTGCGGTTTCGCTGGAGAATGACAAGCGGCTCGCCAAGACCGCCATCCCAAAGAAACACGCCATAGCGGAGTTCAAAGGAATATCGTAAAGGCTGCCGGTATAGTACCGGTTGAAATCAATGGCGAGACTTGCGGCCACTGAGCCCAGGGCATAAAGAATGCTAGCGGCCAGGACGCGACCGTAGATGATGCGCCAATGCCCGGTACTGCGATGCCAGATGTAGCCCGCCACAGAAAGCAAGACCGCATGCTCGACGAAGTAAACCAGATCAAAACTGCGGCCATAAAGACCTTCGCTGGGATGGATGTATTGCCACGGAATTACCACGAAGCAGTAGAGATAAAGCCACCAGACCAGTAAGAGCACGAAATCGATGGCACCCAATTCGCCGACGCGGCTCACCCGCTTGGCGAATGGCTGGGTAGCGAGCGCTGCCATTATTGGAACAAGGTGAAGAAACAGAAACACGTCCCCGACAAAGGGGTTCGGAACTTCACGATGTAGAAAGACTTCGAAGTAAGTCCACAGCAGTTGGGAAAACAGCCAGAGACCGAATCCGGACAGCATGAGCAGCCAGAAAAACCGGGACTGCCGCTTGCTCGCTTTTACGTTTCGGGCGCAGGCGATGAAGACTGAAAGAAGAAGAAAACACTGCACAACATCGCCATAAGAAGTGAGAACATAGCCGCGGCTGAACGCTAAAGGAAGGAGTGCGGCCACGCACACAGCAGTCCAAGCGAGGGCGAGCCAAACCCTGTCGCGCGCTAAAAGACGCACTTCCACGAGCCGATTTTATAGGCGGGGTCGAGTTACTAAAACATTACCGAGGTCATTCGCCGAGCGTAACCTGCGGAGAGGACGGCACTTACTTCGATTGCTTTTCACGCTCGAGGACGGTTTCATCGAACGCATGCAGCAATGATTCTCGGGAAGAATAGGGGCCAGGTTTGTAGGCGCGAGAACTGATCCCCAGCTGCGAAAGTTCGGAAATCGACCAATCTTCCTTGTTAGTGAGGTCCCAGAAATCGACTGCATCCTCGGCGTAAAAGCCGGGCTGTGCCAGTTGATCTGGATGGAAATGCCACTCGCAGATTACTTGCGTGCGGTTCACTGCCTCCGGCCATAAGGTGTACGTCATCATGTAATCCGGATGCAGGCTCAGCAGCAAATTTGGGTAAATAGCGTAATAACAGACTTTCTCCCGCTCCTCTTCAGTCAGAGATGGCAGATAGTCGCGGCGTAACTTTCCATCCATGCTCATCGTTCTCGCCCCATCTTTGAAGCCCATCTGTCCCCCAATGTAGGCGGGATGAGGAGCAACATTCTCGGCGCCGGTGTAGCTGGTTAATTTATTCAGCGTGGGATGCAGCACCGGACAGTGCAGGCACTCGTTGTAATTCAGGATGAGCAGCTTCCAGTTTGCTTTCACCTCATACACCATGCGTTTGTACAGCCGCAGGTCGCCCATGTGCCAGTTCGTGAATCTATCCGGGAGGTCGGCAAGCTGTTCCCGCAAAGACTGTCCGTCGGAATTCAGGTTGATGAATATGTGTCCATCCCATGTGTCGGCTTGAACCGGGTTGAGGGGATAGTCTTCCCGGCATATGTGGTCCATGTGTGGCGCGCCGATTAATTTCCCTTCCAGGCTGTAAGTCCACCCGTGATAAGGGCACTGGATGCGGCCGGGGAAGGCGCCCTCGGCAGTGGCGCAGATGCGGGTGCCGCGGTGCCGGCAAACATTGAAGTAGGCCTTAATCGCGCCGGTGTTTGTTCGGGTGATAAGAATGCTCTCTCCGGCAACCTCACGTAGAAAGTAATCTCCGGCATTGGGAATTTGGCCGGCACGGCCGGCGCACACCCAAGTGCGGCAATAAAAACGCTCGACCTCCGCTTTGAAAAGCTCAGGGTCAGTGTAATAACGCCCGGGCAGAGTCTGGGCGGGGCTTTGGACCTCAGAAATCATCAAGAACACTCCGTTACATATCTTAAGTTGCGGCGAAGCAAACTGCAAAAAATCTCACCGCGGATGAGCCGGTTGCGCGATACACTGCCAACCGAACCTCGCCCGCTTTTCCGGAGTTGAGCCTTGCGCATCCTGCGTTTTTACAGTTTTGTTGTGGTTTCATGTATGAGCGTGTTGGCGCAGCGAGACCCGGTGCTGAAGCAAATTAATCTTCCGCACCCCTATTACTACCGCGAGATGTACCTGCCGCAACTTACGAGCGGACCAAGCGCGGCGGCGTGGTCGCGGGATTCGAAGACGCTGTATTACTCAATGGAAGGGTCATTGTGGCAGCAAAGAATTGACAGCCCAAAAGCTGAAGAACTGATCGCCGGGCCCGGCTACAATTACCAACCGGATTGCTCGCCGGATGGGCGCTGGCTGGTTTTCACACGTTACGATCACGATGCACTGGAGCTGTGGGCGCTGGAGTTGGCGACGCGGCGGGCGCGGCAATTAACCGCCGGAGGAGCCGTCAATATCGAACCGCGCTTCTCTCCTGATGGAACCCGGCTGGCGTTCGTTTCGACCTCGTATCACGGACACTTCCATATTTTTGTGGGACGCTTTCAGAACGGTGAACTCAGCAACGTCGGGCAGTTGACGGCGGAACATGTCAGCCCTCTTCCCCGTTATTACTACAGCAGGTTTGATCATGAGATCAGCCCGGTATGGTCGCGGGACGGCTCTGAGATTTTGTTCGTTTCGAATCGCGGGCACATTCACGGCACCGGAGGCTTTTGGAGAATGAAGGCGCAACCTGGAGCCGAGGGGCACGAAATCCATTATGAAGAGACCAACTGGAAGGCCCGGCCTGACTTTTCGCCGGACGGGACCCGGATGGTATATGCGTCTTATATGGGGCGGGCATGGCACCAGCTGTGGGTGATGCCGGCAAGCGGCGGCGATGCGTTTCCGATTTCATACGGCGATTTCGATAACATTAATCCCCGCTGGGCGCCGGACGGATCCAAAATCGCGTTTATATCGAATCGCAGCGGCAACACTTCTTTGTGGGTGCAGTCCATTCCGGGCGGGGCGCAGACTGAGATAGTTGCGCGGAGCCGAGAGTACCTAAGACCCATGGGGCAGTTGAGGATTCGGGTGTTGCATCCCGACGGGAAGCTATGCCCGTCCAGACTTTTTGTTACTGCAGAAGATGGCCGCGCTTATGCGCCAGACACCGCATGGATTGCGGCCGATGACAGTTTCGATCGCCATGAGCGCGCGTTTGAAGCGCATTACTTCGATAGCAACGGGGAGTCCGAGCTTAAGGTGCCGTCTGGAAGGGTTGAAATCGGCGTAATGCGCGGGTTTGAATTTCAGTTCGAGCGGCAGAGAGTAGAAATCGAGCCGGGGAAGACAACCGAAGTCGAGATCAAATTGCGCCCCGTCGCGTGGAAACATTCTGAAGATAAGTGGGCGAGTGGGGATGTGCACGTCCACATGAACTATGCCGGAACTTACCGCAACACTCCGGCGCATCTGGTGGAGCAGGCCGCGGCGGAAAATCTGAGTTTCATTGAGAACCTGGTGGTGAATAAAGAACAACGGTTTCCTGATATCGCTTATTTTTCGACCGCGCTGGATCCAGCGTCTACCGCGGAACAGATAATTCAGCACTCGCAGGAATTTCATACCAGCTATTGGGGGCATCTCGGGCTTTTGAATCTGACGCGGAATCTGATTTTGCCGGGGTATGCAGGATATCCGAACACTGCGGCTGCAAGTTTGTTTCCATCAAACGCGGACGTTGCGGATCTGGCGCATGATCAGGGCGCGCTGGTGGGGTACGTGCATCCTCTCGACGAGCTGCCGGATCCGGCGAAGGAGGAGATCACGAACGAGCTGCCAATAGATGTGGCGCTCGGCAAAGTGGATTACATCGAGGTGCTGGGATTTTCCGATCATAAGTCCACGGCGGAGGTATGGTACAAGCTGCTAAATTGCGGATTTCGGCTGCCTGCCGCCGCAGGGACCGACTTCATGGGGAACTTTGCATCGCTCCGGGGGCCGGCAGGATTGAATCGCGTGTACGCGCAAGTTCCCCCGGGAGCGCTCGATATTCAGTCTTGGCTGCGTGCGATCAAGTCTGGGAGAACATTCGCGACTAACGGGCCGCTGCTTCGCTTCGAGCTTGGAGGGCAGTCTCCGGGCGGAGAAGTACGCGTGGCGGCAGCACAAACTTTAACTCTTACGGCGGCGATGGGTTCCATTGTTCCGGTGGACCATCTGCAGATTATTTGCAACGGAAGACTGGCACGGGAGCTGCCACTAAGCACGGATCGAACGACGGCGTATCTGGAAGACCGGCTTACGATTGATCGCGGAGGCTGGTGTTTGTTGCGGGCATTCAGCGACCGGGCGGAGTTTCCGGTGCTCGATATTTATCCATACGCAACCACGAGCCCGATTTACATAAACATGCCCGGGTCACGATGGACCATCGCGGCAGACGCTCAATATTTCGTGGACTGGACCAGCCGGGTCATCGCTGGAGCGCAGTCCAGCGGCTTGTGGAATTCAGATGAAGAGAAGCAGAACGTGGTCAGGAAGTTTGACCAGGCGCGCCGAATATTCGAAAAATTGGCAGCGCGTTAGGCAGGTTTAGTCCCGGTAGTGGCAACCGGAAGATGTCCTGGCGAGCTGTTAATTCGGTGGTCGCGGGCTGCAGTGATCTATATCCCGGCGTGAACTATTTACTGAGTGGCCCCTCCGTATTTCTTCAGCCATTCCAGCTCTTCGCGGACCTTAATTTTTCCATGCCAGGGATTTTTAGCGAGCGAGTGCCCTTCCCCGGGGAAAATCAGGAGCGTGCTGGGGACGCCGAGCTCGTGCAGGGCGCGGTCGAGTAGATAATCTTCCATCACCGCAACCCGGATGTCGTCCGCGCCAGCCACCATGTGGGTAGGCGTCTTCACTTTGTTGATCTGAAAGATGGCTGCTTCATCGTGATACCTGTCGGCTGCTTCCCAAGGCAGGCCCCCGAGAAAATACGCGTCGTCGAATGTGGTGTCATCGTTGCCCCAGTTGCCGACGTGCTCCACCGCTCCGGCGCCGGTGACGGCCGCCTTAAAGCGCGTGGTTTGAGTGATGAGCCAGTTGGTCATGTATCCGCCGTAGCTGTATCCGCCAACCGCGAGGCGGTTGGCATCTGCGATGCCGTCGCGGACGAGGGCGTCAACTCCTTCGAGAATATCCTTGCCGGGGCGGGAAACGATTTGCGGCACGATGCCGAGGAGAAATTTATCGCCATAGCCGGTTGATCCGCGGTAATTGGGTTCAAAAACCAGCCATCCGTTGGTGGCAGCCAGCCGGTCCCACTGATACCAGTCAGCTTCAAAATGGTTGCCGTCGGCGGAGGCAGGGCCGCCGTGGATCAAGGTGAATAGGGGAAGATTTTTCTGCTCAAACTTTCCCGGCGGATAGATCAGCATGCCCTCGACCATGGTTCCGTCGTCGGCGGTCCAGCGGTAGGGCTTGCCTTGCGGAAGATTGCGTTCAGTAAACAATTGATTGAACGATGTAATTTTCCGCGCGTTGTGTAGAGAGCTGTCGTCCGCGAGGTAGACTTCAGCCGGTTTCTCCAGAGATGAGTAGACAACTGCGACGCGCGGTGAGTGAGACGCGGTAGAAATATGCTCGTAGGTGCCGGGCCAGGAATCGGATTGTGCCAGAGTCCCGGCTGGGGAGTTCGCAGTGTAAACCGAGGCCTCCGTACCCAACTGGCCCGAAACGACCACCCCGTTGCCGGTGACGCTGTAACTATCGATTGCCCCAGAAAAATCTTTGCTCCACTGCGTGACGGCGTGGGTTTCGGGATCGAGCCAATAGAGATGAGGTTGAAGGTCGCGATAGGGGCCGGAAACGTCACCGACCTCAACGGTGAAGAATATATGTTTGTCGTCCAGCGACCACCGCAGATCTTGTTCCACGGCATTGTTCTCGGTGAGGCGGATGGGCGGGCGCTGCGGCGAGGCATCGGCGAGCGGGACTTCATAGATTTCAAACTCTGCAATTTTTTCCTGGCGCTCGGAGACGGATGTAGTGATGAACGCGAGTTTTTTGCCATCGTGCGACACGGCTATCTGCGCCACGTGCCACGGGGTGGCGGCTACGGGCCGAGCGCCAGGGGTTACATCTTCTTTATCTTCTTCGTCTTTTCCGGTTTGCGGCTTGCCTGGCAAATCGCGGCGGCGCGAGATGGCGGCAGAGACATCCAAAGCGAAAATGGTGTCACCAAGTTCGCCGGCACGAAATTGAATAGTGTCTTTCCACTTTTTCCGGTTCTCCTCTTTTTGGTCCTTTGTCCACGGCTGACGGGTGGAAAAATATAGCGTTCGGGAATCAGACGACCACCCGAATGAGTGCAGTTCTTCTTCGCCCTGGGTGATAGGAAAACCTTCCCCGCCGGAAGGTGAGACGAGATAAAGCTGCTTAGTGTCTTCGGAATCGTGTGAGTTGTCCGAATCTGGATCTTTTGATTCCATCTTGCGTTCGGAAAGTAAGGCGATCCATTTGCCATCCGGAGACCACTGCGGCTCGGTGTCGTGGCCAGATTGAGTGAGCTGAATGAGGCTGCTCTGGGCGCCAGAATCCCGGTACAACCAAAGATCGTGACGGAAGATGTTTTGTTTCCAGTCGGCACGGGTGGTGGCGATGACAACTGAATGTCCATCGGGGGACAATTCAACCTTACTGATATCCACGTAGTTGAAGAATTCATCAATGGAGAGTCGCGGCTTCTCGGCAGCCTGAAGTTGCGACGCGCAAAGATAAAAGATGATGGCGATCAGGGGCGTGCGGCGTAACATAATTCTCCTCGCGACCGGGCAGATGACTCAGCGGCGACTGAGTGAACATGGTACCAGCGGCTGCGGGAAGGCGCGAGGATCCATCCGCGCCAGTACTGCCCACCGCCAAGGGAATGAAGCGCTGATAGAATTGTATGCGCTGATTCCGAAAACGCGGGCGCTTAACTCAGCGGTAGAGTGCCACCTTCACACGGTGGAAGTCATAGGTTCGAATCCTATAGCGCCCACCAATGATTCGATATGCTGGCCGGGATTGCCATTATCGGCCGCTTCAAAGCTTTGCAGCGACATCCATAATTACATTCAGTAAATGTTTGCTGTTCCACGGAGGTAACTTCCGGACTGGAATTTTGGCTCATCGCGCTTTCTCCCCGGCGAGTGCATACTGACGACAATGTTCCAGATAAGCAGATTCGTGGCTGGCAACTAATTCAACTACGCTCGTCCACAGCCATGACGGGGCGTCCAGCTTCTTGCTGCGATTGTGCTTCAAGATTGTCTTCCATTGCTGTCTTGTAGTCTTGTCCATTTGTTGTGCATGTGCCTGCCCGACGACTGACGCCAGGAATCGCGCTGCGCCTATCGCTTCCTCGCGGGTCAGCTGATCCATTTCCAGTTTGAGGTCTTGGGGGAGCAGTTCGCGCATAACCGCAGGTTTGTTCAAAAAATGTCCCGCGAGCATACGTTGCCCCAGAAACGGCGATAGTTTTAGCGCACCTTCGACGACACGTTTGGCATGGTCCCGGGGCATATTTGCTTTCGCGGAATGCGGGGCGGCTGCTCGAACGGCCTCCTTGATGTCGACCAGGCAAAAGCCTTCGCTGCTTTTCGTCTTTTTTCCAACGCCCAGCAGGATGGCGAACCGCAGCCGGCCGAGAGAGCTGCAGCCCTTCATCCAGTAGGCCGCATCCAGCACTTCGACCTCGTCCCCGTGGTCGCGATCCTTCAGAGAGGTGATGAGCGCGCGCACTTCCGCCAGCTTGAAAATGCGTTCGATTTCTTTCTTCTCAGTGATGGTGACCGGCCAAAACCGCTTGCCCATCGGAATCTCTGGCCTCACGTCTTCGATCCGCTCTTCAGCCAGATGACGCCATCGCCGCTTTAAAGCGCGTTTCAGCACACGCCGGACAGATGCGGGCGAGGCAGACTTTCTTGGGGTGTTTTCCGGATGGGTCAGCGCGCTCTCATATCCCTCTATCATCTGTTCCAGCATGAGCGCGGTGGTCACGCCTGGCAAATCTGATCCGCGGATCGCCGTTGCCAGCGAGAGCCCAAGGCGGATCAGGTCGTGGGCAGGGTTTCCTATGACTGTCTGGTCCAGGTCTCTGATAGCAATCTTCACCCGGCCATTGGCGTCGGCGACCGGGCCGAGGTTTCCCAGATGGCAGTCGCCGCAAATCCACACGGGCGGACCCTGTGGCAATGACCGCGCCAGGGACGAACTCAGCCATTCGTAAAACTTAAGCGTGCTCCCCCGAACGTAGGAATGTGCCGAGCGGGCCATCTTTAGACGCTGCCGCTCGGTAAGTACAGCCTGACGGCGCTCAGGCGGACAGCAGTCGCTGCTGGTTTTCATCGGCCTTATCATACGGATGAGAATGGCGAATTCCTAGTAAGGCTAAGGAATTGCTTCTGCGATCCTACATCCTGAAAAAAATGGTTAGGCGCTGTCAGCTGTCGAAACTTCGGGGCGGGGACTAGCACGGTACAATTTTGGAATGCGACGATCCGGGATTGCCAACCTACCGCTGCATGGGGGCAGTGTCCCCAAGTGGCTAGCGGACCGGATGACGCTTCTCGGCACCGCAATCGCCGAAAATGTTGTCCACCATTACGGCGTGTCAGCGCTGCTGTCCCGTCTTGCTGATCCGTTCTGGTTTCAGGCACTCGGTTCAGTTATGGGGATGGACTGGCACTCGTCCGGCATCACCACCTCAGTGTTGGGAGCCCTCAAAAGAGGGCTGAATCCGCGAACTCAGGAACTGGGAATCTACATCTGCGGTGGCCGCGGACGCCACTCCCGCCAGACTCCGGCCGAGCTTTTGCGGTACGCGGACGGGACTGGTTTGAACGGAGACGCGTTGGTGCGCTGTAGCCGCCTGGCGGCGCGCGTTGATAACAATGCCATCGCTGATGGCTTCCAACTTTATCTCCACGGCTTCATTCTTGCCGCAAACGGCGAATGGACGATCGTCCAACAAGGAATGAATGGCGCCAGCGGAATGGCGCGCCGGTACCACTGGCACTCGCCTGCGGTGAAAAATTTTACCAGTGAGCCGCACGCGGGAATCGTCGGCGAGCATCAGGGGGAAATCATGAACCTGGTCTCCGCTTTCGCCCAGCCGGCGCAACAGGCTTTATTAAATATTGTGCGAAACCATCCCCATGCGACTCTGGCTGATATCCGGAAATTGACAATGCCCAAGCATCATGATGTCCGGGCCGCCGATGTGGACCTCCAGCGGTTGGGAGCGGTCCTGGCGGCGGCGTACGAGCGTGAGCTTCATGATTTCGCGTCGTTATTGTTATTAGAGAAGCTTGGCCCTAGAACTCTCCAGTCGCTGGCCCTGGTTGCCGAGGTAATCCACGGAACCCCAATACGGTTTTCTGATCCTGCACGTTTTTCCTTCGCGCATGGCGGCAAAGACGGCCACCCTTTCCCCGTACCGCTCAAAACTTACGACGAGACTTTACAAATCCTTAGGCGCTCGTTAGAGGCAGCCAAGGTGGGAAACACAGACAAAATTGACGGCCTTCGGCGGCTTGACCGGTTTGTGCAGGCCATTGAACATTCTCAGGCCCCAAGAGCCGACTTAGAGGCAACTGTCGCGCGTGAACTTAAGATTTCTGATTCGCTGGGCGGCAGGACTGTGGCAACTCATCCAGCAGGTCCACGACGTAGGTGTAAACAGTTATCACTTTTCTAGACTTTAGAGACCCCCTCCAAGCCCTGGGCAGAAGTACGGCCCATTTCCCCGGAAAACACAGAACTTATGGATTGCGCACGACAAAGTGCGCCAAAGCACGCCAGCGGAAGCAACGGCATGGAACAAAATTACCTCCAAGGGGCGCGAGGCATGCGCTCTTAACGCATCCTCTCCGGAGAAATCATGCCAGGCTCTAATCCCCCTAGAAAGAAATCCGGGTCGGAAGAGGCGCCCACCCGATCCACGGTGAGCGGCCCAACCGTCCCTTCGGGCGCCGAGGGCAGCGCGCTTCAGGACAAATTCACCGCCAGCCAGGAACTGGCAGCGCGGTTCGCATTCAACGAAAACAAGCCGTCCGAATTCGGAGGCGAAGCGGAACAAGGCAAGACTGAAAGGCCTACTGATCCAATAGTGGGCGCCAGTACCGTCTCTGAGGCCAACGCCTCTGAAAAAGTGGGCAGCGGCGCGCCGCCGATCGGCAACAACAAAACCATTGCGCCTCTGGATCGCGTGAGGGTGGATTCGACCGGTCGCACTTTGACTACCAACCTCGGGGTTCCGGTCGCTGACAATCAGAACTCGCTGAAGGCAGGCCTACGCGGCCCCACCCTGCTCGAAGACTTCATTCTTCGAGAAAAGATCACACATTTCGATCACGAGCGTATCCCCGAGCGGATCGTGCATGCCCGGGGCTCGGCGGCGCATGGATATTTTGAATGTTACAAGCCGCTCACCGAACTCACACGCGCATCGATTTTCTCGGAAGCCGGCAAGCGCACCCCGGTTTTCGCCCGGTTTTCCACGGTCGTGGGCGAGCGCGGGTCGGCCGATACCGCCCGCGACGTGCGCGGTTTCGCGGTGAAGTTCTACACCGACGAGGGAAACTGGGACCTGGTAGGCAACAATATCCCCATCTTTTTTATTCAGGACGCGATGAAGTTTCCTGACCTGGTTCATGCTGCGAAACCGGAGCCGCATTTCGCCATGCCCCAGGCGGCCACTGCTCATGACACGTTCTGGGATTTCGTCTCCCTCATGCCGGAATCGACCGCCATGTTGATGTGGGCGATGTCTGATCGCGGAATCCCGCGCAGCTACCGGATGATGCAGGGTTTCGGGGTCCATACATTCCGCCTGGTAAACGCCGAGGGGGAATCCCGTTTCGTCAAATTCCACTGGTCCCCGAAAGCAGGAACGCATTCGCTGGTATGGGACGAAGCGGTCAAGATTTCAGGCGCTGATCCGGATTATCACCGGCGTGACTTATGGGAAGCAATCGAGGCGGGCGCCTATCCCGAATGGGAGCTCGCCCTGCAGATTTTTACCGAAGAAGACGCCGAAAAATTCAGCTTCGACGTGCTGGATGCCACAAAAATCGTGCCCGAGGAACTGGTACCCCTGGTCCCGGTGGGCAGAATGGTGCTCAACCGCAACCCCGATAATTTTTTCGCAGAAACCGAGCAGGTGGCTTTCTGTACCGCCCACATAGTGCCGGGACTGGATTTCACAAACGATCCCCTGCTTGCCGGCCGCATTCACTCGTATGTGGATACACAGATCTCGCGCCTGGGCGGCCCGAACTTTCACGAAATTCCGATTAACGCTCCGGTGGCGCAGGCGCACAACAATCAGCGTGACGGTATGCACCGTCAGGCAATTAATCGTGGCCGCGTCTCGTATGAGCCCAATTCACTTGCCGGCGGCTGTCCGTTTCAGGCGGGCGCAGCGGGCTTCCGTTCGTATGCGGGGCCGGCAGAAGACGCCGGCGATAAGGTTCGCGGCAAGGGAGAGCGCTTCGCCGACCACTATAGCCAGGCAACGCTTTTCTGGAACAGCCAAACCGAAGTTGAAAAGAAACACATCGTCAATGCATTTCGTTTCGAGCTTTCACGGGTGCAGACGCCCGCGATCAGAGTACGCATGGTGTCCGGGCTGATGAATGTAGCGCCTGAGCTGGCCGAGGCGGTTGCTGAAGGTCTTGGCCTGACTGAACTTCCGGAACCGATGCCGAAAGTGTTAACGAAAAAGGTCAAGCCGGAAGTAACGGTGTCAAAAGCGCTGTCTCTTTTCGCCAGGCCCGGCGACGGAGGCATCGCTGGACGCAGGGTGGCTATGCTGGTTGCGGACGGCGCTGATATCGAAGGCCTGCTGGGCCTGGCTGACCGGCTCACCGCCGCCGGTGCGGTGCCCAGATTCATAAGCTCGCGGCTCGGGCGCGTCTCAGGGCAGGGCGAGGCCTTCGTGGAAATCGATGGCACGCTTGAAGCGCTTCCGTCTGTACTCTTCGATGGCGTGGTGCTTCCGGATGGTGATGGAGCTGAGGGTCTGGCTGCGGATGGACGCAGTCTGGAATTCCTCAAGGACCAGTACCGGCATTGCAAGCCGATCCTGGTAATGGGATCCGGAGGGTCGTTGCTCGACCGGGCGGGTATAGCCGCAGCGCTTCCCGGCGGCAAGGCCGATCCCGGAATCATAATGGGGGGTCACTCCGGTTTCGAAAGATTTATCGCAGCACTGGCAGCGCACCGGCATTTTGCCCGGGAGACCGATCCGCCGCGGGTGTAATTTCAAACCTTAGACACGAAAGGACAGGATAATGCCGGAGCCAAAATCATTTCATGAGGTCTTCATTGACGAGCTGCGCGATGCCTATGACGCAGAAAAACAGCTGACCAAAGCGCTTCCGAAAATGGCCCGCGCGGCAGCTTCGGACGAGCTTCGAACTGCTTTTGAAGACCATCTCGCGGAGACTGAGGGACAGATAAGACGCCTGGAGCAGGTCTTTGCATCGCTGGATGAAAAACCACGCGGGAAACACTGCGACGGAATCGCCGGCATCATCGAGGAAGGCAAGAGTATTCTCGAAGAGGACATCGAAGAGACGGTGCTTGATGCATGCCTGATTGCCGCGGGTCAGCGCGCCGAGCACTACGAAATGGCTGCCTACGGCTCTTTAATCGCATGGGCTCAGACGATGGGGCACGCGGAGGCGGCGGAGCTTTTGCAGGAAACGCTGGACGAAGAAAAAGCCGCAGACGAGAAACTGTCGTCGCTGGCTGAGGGGGGAATCAACGCCGAGGCGGCGCGGACGGCGCAAGCAGGCGGCGAGCGCCAGAGAGCGAGTAAAAAGGACGACGGGAAACTTCGGCGGGGGCCGGCGGCAGCGCGGAGTGCCTCAAAGAAGAAACCCGGGAGGCGGTGAAATAACAGGGATCAGCCCGCGAGGCCATGCTCCCGGCGGTGCTCCCGCAGCGCGCCGATGCTGCGCTCCTTTAGCCCGACCGCGTTCTCGAGTTCCTTGTCGAGCCGGGTGAACTCGTCCATGTCGCCGGCTTTGAAGGCTTCCGATTGCGCGCGGGTCAGTGATGTGAGATCGTCCAGCACTGCTGCTACGCTGCTGAAAAGCTCCGAGCAGCGTTGGCATTGCTGTTTCATTCGCGCGCTCCGGGAACGAGTTGGAGGACGATCTTAGAGTCTGGGTGCTCCTTCAATGCGGAGGCGGGAAGCGGCTTTAAATCCTGGCGGGCATCGGCAATCTGACGGCTTAGGCTTCGCTGGTCTTCAATTACCACCCGCAGCTTGTTGATCAGCGCGTCCTGTTGCCCGATGAGGTCGAACATGGCGCCGATGCTCGGGGCCGCAACTTTGACGCCCCGGGAGTGAATACTGCGATCGCGAAGCCACGAGTCCAGCTCTTCCGAGATCGCATAAGAAGTGGTACCTCTGCGGTGATAGTGCCGGTGAATGGGAAGAGATTCGGTCCTCTCCCAACGTTGGACGGTGCGGACCGACGTTTGTAGATGACTAGCGATTTCTTTCCAGCCTGAAAGTCTTGCCATTTTGTATTTTGTCCGTTCGGCGGCGGCAGATGTATTCGAATCCCGCGGAAAAGTAGCTATCCATAATAACAGCGGGGCCCAATTTTCACGGGCGCGGCAGCATTGGTTGAACATCCTGTGCACTCACAGAAGCATCTCATCCACTCGGATTTAAAGATCAAAGGATTGGAGATTTGACGATGGCACAACAGTTCGCACTGGTAACGGGAGCTTCGAGCGGGATCGGACTGGCATTGGCGAAGGAACTTGCAGGTCGCGGGTACGATCTTGCAATCTGCGCCGAGGATGAACGGCTGAACGACGCGGCTCAAACCTTGCAATTGTCAGGTGTGGAGGTGGTTGCCATCCAAGCTGACCTGGCGAAACGCGAAGGGGTCGATCAGTTGTGGACGAAGGTCGAGGGGTTGCGACGCCAGGTGGATGTCGCCTGTATTAATGCCGGCGTCGGCGTCGGCGGTCTGTTCGCCGAAACCGACCTGGATGCGGAACTGAACATGATCTCGCTGAACTGTTCGGGAACGGTGCAACTCGCAAAGCATGTGGTTCGCCATATGCTCGCGAGGGGACAGGGCCGCATCCTGATCACTTCGTCCATTGCCGGAGAGATGGTGGCACCGCGGGAAGCCGTTTATGCCGCAACCAAGTCGTTCGATCTCACCTTCGCGCACAGTCTGCGCTATGAACTCCGGGACAGCGGCGTTTCCGTCACCGCCTTGCAACCGGGCCCTACCGATACCGACTTTTTCCACCGCGCCGGGATGGACAACACCCAGGTAGGCTCAGAGGGCAAGACCGAAAGCCAGCCCGAGGATGTCGCGCGGCAAGGCATCGAGGCCCTGCTGGCGGGCAAAGACCATGTTTATGCTGCCTCGCTGAAAACCAAAGTGGAAGGAATGCTGGCTAACGTTACTCCGGGGGTGGTGAAGGGGGCAATGCACGAAAAGATGGCGAAACCGAAAGCCAGCTAAGCCGGCAGGAGAGAAAGAGGCCGTCCGCGGGATCCGCTTCGCAAAAATAACGGCCTGGGTGCGACAGATGTGCGACAGATGAATGAAAACGCGAACCGCAACGCACGCTAAGCTCGTCAAAGCCGGGCACGCTGGGTCCGTTCAGAGCCGATCCACTGTCGCGCTTTGCAAGCGCAAGTTTCTGAGATTCTTCCACGACGGATTTCGCGATGAGACCTACCTGGACTGGGAGCGCGGATACAAGTGGCGGGCGCATCAGGAATGGAAGGCTTCACTGGATCGTGAGGCGTTTCGGTCAAAACTATCCCAGGGGAAGTTTCTGGAGATTGGCGCGGAGGTAGTCAGGATTGAGTCCCGGACAAATCTTCTTTTCTCGTTTGAGAAGATGGCAATCCGGGATGCGTTGAAATCTGAAGCGGGCGCTCGTGATTTCGCGGAAGGTCTGTACTCCCTTCTATACGGGGCGGGGAGTCTGGAAACTAAATTTGGCCGGTGGTGCGAGGTTGTTGCAGCACTTCCGCGCAGGCAAAGTCGAGTGCTTACCTGGCCGGTAGCGACCGTATTTGGCTTCATTGCGCAGCCTGAAACGCATATCTTCTTAAAGCCTACGGTAACGCGATTGGCGGCTAGAGAATACGGCTTCGATTTTCGCTATCACTCGGGACCGTCGTGGGAAACCTACTCCAGTCTTCTCGCGTTTGCCACCCAAATTGGAAACGACCTCCGCGACCTTCGACCCCGGGATTTGATCGACATTCAGTCGTTTATCTGGGTGCTCGGATCAGATGAGTACGAGGAGTAAGAAGTGTCAGTCGTCGGCCATCCCGCCTGGTTCGCAGTAATGTCATTCATCGGCCCAAAGTGGCGATGCCAGCGGCCAGACAAGCGTCCTTCCCGCTCTATCGGGGGTTTTTTCCAGTGACCATCTGCTTGAGGGTCTGGGCATTCCGAGCTGCATAGCCCGCTTGATCATTATCAAAATAGATGTAGATAGCAGCCAGATCTTTCGCCCAATCCTCGATCTGTTTGCTCCACCCGCGAAGGCGCTGGGTGCTGTAGGTCTCCTGATATTTGGCGGGACCCGGCCCATGCAAACGCACGTATGCAAAGTCGCCGGTTATGGTCAATGGAGACTGGTAGCCGGCGAGTTCATAGATGCAGAATGCGGCCCTGAATCTGGCGAGGAGCTTGTCAATATCAGGTCGAATCCAGCTCAGGTCGCGGAATTCGAAGGCATATCTCAGATCTCGCGGCAATGCCTCCA
>JAFAWN010000094.1 GCA_019241735.1 Terriglobales bacterium | reverse complement strand
TCCGGAGCAATTGCGTAAAGAGGAGACGATTGAGGCGTTGAACCAGGCCAGGATCGCGTTGTTTGTCGTTGACGAGGCGCATTGCATCAGCGAATGGGGACATGATTTCAGGCCCGACTACCTGCAACTGGGTCATGCGGTGGAGCGGCTGAAACATCCCACCACTCTGGCGATGACGGCTACCGCTTCAGCGCGGGTGCGCGGGGAGATCATTGAACGGCTCGGCATGCGAAAGCCCAAGGTTCTGGTCGGCGGCTTTGACCGGCCTAATATTTACCTGCGCGTCGATCACTTTAAAGAAGAAGACAAAAAAATGGAGGCCCTGATCCATCGCGTCCGCTGGGCGGAGAGGCCGGGTATTGTCTATGTCGGCACGCGCAAAGCGGCGGAGACAATCATGCGCAGCCTGGCGGAAGAGGGAATCGAGGCGCTTTACTACCATGCGGGATTGAAAGCGGCTGAGCGGGAGGAGATCCAGAACAAGTTCATGTCGGGTGAAGCCGAGGTGATTATTGCCACCAATGCGTTTGGTATGGGCATCGACAAGGCGGACATCCGGTTCGTGTACCACTATGACGCTCCTGATTCGCTTGATTCCTACTACCAGGAGATTGGCCGCGCGGGGCGGGATGGCGAAAAAGCCGAAGCAGTTTTGTTTTTCCGCCAGGAAGATATCGGGGCGCAGGCGTATCACACCGGCCAGGGCAAGGTCGATACGAAACAGCTTGAAGAGGTCGTGGAGGCGATTGCCGAGCAGGACCAGCCGGTTACGCCCCAGCAGATTGTCGAAGAAGTAAGCCTTTCCGCGCGCAAGCTGACAGGTGCAATTCAGCGCCTGGAAGATGTGGGCGTGGTCGAAACTTTACCGACCGGCGAAGTTCAACTGGCGGAAAACGCGGACGTGGAGGGGGCGCTGGAGGAAGCAGCGGAGCAGGGGGAACAGCGTAAGGAGATGAATAAAGAACGGTTGAGTCAGATGCGCGAATATGCCGACACCAGTTCCTGCCGTCGCGAGCATTTGCTCCAGTATTTTGGAGACGACTTTCACGGCCCTTGTAACAGTTGCGATAATTGCGAAGCGGCGAACCCCCACATTGCTGTTGATCCGAGCGTGGGGACGCGTAGGGAGGTTGCCTGAATCTTATGCCAACGTTGGATGCGAGAAAAATTTCGATTGCGGCGATCAGCGTCGGTGGAGCGATAGCAGGCGCGGCTTTTATCCGTACCCTGTTTCAGAAACCGAAACCGCTGTCGATAGCCGGCAAGGTGGTGGTCATCACGGGCGGGTCGCGCGGGCTGGGACTTCAGTTGGCGACGGAGTTCGGCAAGGCGGGATCGCGGCTGGTGCTGGCAGCGCGTGATCAGGCGGAACTGGAGCGGGCACCCGTCTTTCTACTCGAACAAGGCGCAATTTCGGACGTGAGCGAAGTATTGCTTGTGCCCTGCGACCTGAAAGAAGCGGCGGAATGCGAAAAGCTGATTCGGCAGGCGACGGAACGCTTCGGCCGCGTGGATGTGCTGATTAACAATGCCGGGACGATTCATGTCGGCCCGATTGAGAAACAGCCGCTTGCCGCGTACCGGGATGCGATGGAGAGCAACTTCTTTTCCGCCCTGCAAACGACTCAGGCCGTGCTTCCGCAAATGCTCCAGCGGCGCGAAGGTGCGATTGTGAACATTACTTCAATCGGCGGGAAAATTCCGGTTCCACACCTGGCTCCTTATGTAGCGAGCAAGTTTGCAGCCGTCGGATTCTCGGAAACGCTTCATGCGGAGTTGCGCTCGAAAGGCATTCGCGTGACAACGGTTTGTCCAGGATTGATGCGCACGGGGTCTTACCCGAACGCGATTGTAGTGGGCGAGTTGGAAAAAGAGTACCGATGGTTCAGCCTGAGCGCTTCCCTGCCCGGTTTGGCGCACTCCTCAGAAGCGGCAGCGCGGACCATTTTCCAAGCTGTCGTCGAGGGCCGGACGGAGATCACAATCGGCGTGGATGCGTATCTCGCGGCGCGTTTTGCCGGTCTTGCGCCGGATGCCACGCAGCTTCTTGGACATGTAGCGAATAGCGTTATCCTGCCGAAGCCCAAAGGGACAACTACCCCGACATCCGCGCAAAAGATCAAGCCCATCCCATTTCGTCCGTGGCAACTTTTCAGCAACTGGCTGACCCGTACGCAGAATGAGCCATCGGCTTAGATCCACAACTCTCATGTCTGTCAAGAGTCGTGGTGTTTTGCCCGAAGATGAACGCTTCATGCGGCTGGCCATTGAACAGGCTTGCCAAGGCGATCAGACACGGGGCGCGGGAGAAGTGGGTTGCGTTATTGTCCGCGATGGAGAGGTGCTCGCCGCGGGGCACAATGAAGCGGAGCTGAGGCATGATCCCACGGCGCACGCGGAGATTGTGACTTTACGCAAACTGGGAGAGAAGCTGCAAACCGCTGATTTTCACGGATGCACTCTTTATTGCACGCTCCAGCCTTGCGGGATGTGCAGCGTGGCTTGCATCTGGGCCAAAATTACGCGGATCGTTTACGGCGCGACGCGAAACGATGTGCACAGCATGTACTTCGATACCAGGCACTTCAATGCTTCTGACCTGATTCGCGATGCCTTCCGCGACGATATGGAGATTGTTGGAGGCGTGCTGGCGCGAGAGTGTACCCAATTTTACTATCGACCTGGCGACAACCCGCCACGCGAAGAACAGATCAATATCTGACTGTTAGTGATACCTGCTTCAGAGCAGAAGCGTGGATCGTGAAACGAAACGGTTCAAAAGTTTTCGCAGATAACG
>JAFAWN010000086.1 GCA_019241735.1 Terriglobales bacterium | reverse complement strand
TCCTACATCGCACGGTGGGGAGAGATTAAAGCTACGGATCTGGCTGCTTTCCAGAAAATGATGGCCGGCCAAAACATCCAAGCCATTCTCGTCCCTTCGGGTACCGGCTCCGATGCCGTAGGTCAGGGAGAGCGCTGATGGCCGTTTTGCCGGAGCGTAAGCTGAGTTCACGGATGTGCGCCTGGCTCCAGTCTTAGGTGTTACTTGTGTGCTATGGGACATGGCACCCTGGTTGTATTGACCCGCTCTATCCCCGTTGCTACTTTGAAAGTGTAAGGTGCCTGTAGCTCCTCCCGGCTATGAATGCATTCTTACCTGGGGGTGAGCCTATGAAAGTAGTTCATTTCTGTTACGCGGCGCTGGGATTTGCGGTGGCCCGCTGGATTTTCAAGCGCGAACCTGCATCCATGGCTGATCCGGTAATGAAATTTCGCGTTTCTGGCCTGCTGTAAGCTTCGCACAAGCTGTGCGCCCTGCCTTCTACCGCCGCGGGAACGCGCTCAGGATGCAATCGAAGTTGGCGGTGCTTCTTGTAGCCTAGCCTACAGCTCTCACACCAAAGTCCTAGTACCAACGTTCTGCCTGCCTCTGCCTTCGCATCGCCAAGTCTGGCTACAATTTTGACAGCGGTCTGAAAACCTTATCCGCGCTTTTTGCATGAAAGTATCTCTCTTCCATTACGCCATGGCGGCGTTGCTGGCAATAGGGCTTTGCGGCCAGGCGAGAGCACAGTCAGAGGAAGAAGTGCCTCTCGGGGACCTTGCGCGATCCCTGCGCAAAAGCAAACCCCCGGCGCCTCCGGCGGCAACCGTGATCGACAATGACAACCTCACCCAAGTGATGGACCAGAACGACAAGCATCATCTGAATGGCGCGCTACAATTTTCCTTCGACAATAAGGGTAAGAATTTTAAGATCGCCTCTCCGGACGGCACTTGCAGCCTTTCATTCAATGCCAACACTACCGCGCTGGTGTCTGACCCGTATATTTCACAGGATTTGCCGCCGGCGGAGCTGGCAAAATTGGACGGCCCGGCCACCATCGAGGGCACTACCTTGCAGGTGCAGGTTCATAACGCGAGCCGCTGGAAGGTGAAAGAGATCACCGTCGGGCTGACGATTCTGCGGCCGAACGCGACTTCGGCATCCTACGGTGGGGCCAGGATCGTTTCCGCCGCCATGAATTCTGGGGGCTCTTCCGAGAAACGGTCAGATATGACTGTGCTTTATCAGCTCAAAGGATTCTCCGCGCCTTCGACAACCACCGTATTCACCGAGAAAATCGGAATGACTATTCCCGCTGGCAGCGAATGGCACTGGGCGATTGTCCAGGCAAAGGGCAGCCCGGAGCAGTAACCTTCCGACTAACCACCGCTAAGCCACTTTCTGTCGCCCACCTCCTGTGGCCCCCTTCAGTCTGCACCACGTCCCCAAGTGTCTTTGCCTTCGCCTCTTCCATCTGCGAAACTTGCATGAACTTTCTGTCACCCCATGGGCCGCATTCACGTCCTCCCCGAGCACGTTGCTAATAAGATCGCCGCCGGCGAAGTGGTTGAGCGCCCGGCTTCGGTGGTCAAAGAGCTGCTGGAGAATTCGCTGGATGCGGGTTCGACCCGGATCAAGATTCAGGTCGAAGCTGGGGGCAAGAAGCTGATCGAGGTGACCGACAACGGCTGCGGCATGGTGCGCGATGACGCACTGCTCGCCTTCGAACGGCACGCGACCTCGAAGATGAAAAGTGCGGAGGACCTGCTCAGCATCGCGACCCTGGGATTTCGCGGGGAGGCACTGCCTTCAATTGCCTCGGTTTCCCGGCTGCGGCTGGAAACCCGGGCGCCAGAGGAAGAGTCCGGCACAATCATCGAGATAAACGGCGGGAAAATATTCCGCGTGGAAGAGGCCGGGCTGCCGCCGGGGACGCTGATAACCATCCGCGATCTGTTTTTCAACATTCCGGCGCGGAGAAAATTCCTCAAGGCGGAGTCCACTGAACTATCCCATATTGCGTCGCTGGTTACCCACTACGCGCTGGCGCATCCCGATAAGCATTTTGAACTGCACTCCGCCACCCATGCGGTTCTAATAGCTCCGCCGGTCGCCGGATACAGCGAGCGTGTTTACCAGGCATTTGGCAAGGAAGTGCTCGATCAATTAATTGCAATCGCGGCATCGCAACCCCTGGAACATGGAGGGTTGCCGCGTCCGTGGAAAGTGCAAGAAGCCGAACCCGAGTCCGAACCGCAAGCCCACGGCGAGGTGAGGATGCATGGTTTTGTGTCCAAGCCTGAAATTCAGAAGCTAAATCGGAACTCGATCTACATTTTCGTTAATGGCCGCCTGGTTCGGGACCGCCTGATTCAGCACGCGGTCATCGGCGCCTATCGCAATATATTGCCGGCAAGTGTTTTTCCGGTGGTGCTGTTGTTTATCGAGATGCCGAACTCCGAGGTGGACGTCAACGTTCACCCGGCAAAAACCGAGGTCCGATTCCGGCAGCAAGGCGTTATCCACGATTTTGTACGCGACTCGGTGCGTTCATCCTTGATGCAGGCCCGCCCGGTGCCGCAGTTCACGACCGAAATTGCTGCGCATGCTACCGCTGGAGCGTCGCTCACACCCGACCTGCCAAATTCGGCTGCCACGGCGATTTCCGCGAATACCCAGGAGGCTTTCGCCCCTCAGGAATTTTCCCTGCAAGCCCCGGTGGCGCCGCCGATCAACGAGCATTTTCGTTTTGGCGGGGGCATCGCGGTCGCGGGAAATGCGGCGCTCGCGCTCAGCCGCGCAACTGCCGAAGTTCCCGGCGACGGCTGCGCAACACCGATTGCCGATGAACAGTCAGGCGATGTGGATGGCACTGATCTGTCGTCCTCGCTCGCGTCGCTGACCCCGCTCGGGCAGATTCGTGAGTCGTTTATTCTTGCCGTAAACCGCGCAGGGTTATGGATCATCGACCAGCACGTTGCCCATGAACGCGTGCTGTTTGAAAAAATCCTGCGAGAGTATGCAACCCGAAAAATTGAAAGTCAGCGGCTCCTGATGCCTCTCATACTGGAGTTAACAGCCGCGCAGCAGGGGGTGTTCTCGGAAATTTCAGAAGAGCTGGCAAGAAATGGCTTTGAGGCTGAGCCCTTCGGCGCCCGTAGCATCGCCATTAAAATTGCGCCGGCCGGACTCGAAGCGGGTCAGGTCGAGGGCATGCTGCAGGAGTTGCTCGATCAACTGGCGAGCGAAGAACAGGCTCTTAACATGGAGAAGGTCCGCACCCGCATCGCTGCCTCGGTCGCATGCCATGCCGCCATTAAGGTCAACATGCCGCTCGAGCAGAATAAAATGGTGTGGCTGCTGGCGGAGTTGGCCAGGACGGATTGCCCGATGTCTTGTCCCCACGGGCGTCCGGTGGTTCTGCGATACTCAATGAAGGACATACAGAAGGCATTCAAGCGCATTTGAAATGATTTGCTTTCCACCTGGAAAAATCTCATCGGCCTTTTTTTGACGTTGTTGTCCCAATGAACGAAACCGAACTCCAACAACTGCGGCGTGATAAGTGGCGGCTCAACGGGCCTCCGCTCCGGACCCTCGAAGACGCTCGATCGTTCATTGAATCCGTGGGATTCTGTGTGATGTATCCCATGCGTTCGCCGGTACTGGTCCCTACATTCATCGGGGCGTGGGCGGGATCTGAAAAAGGGCTGCCAGACCGCCAGCACGCTTTCTCGGATCCGCGAGCGCAGGACGCCACGGATCTAATGGTTCGCTTGTTGCGCGAACGGAGTGCCTATGAAATCGAAGGTTTTGAGGAGGGTAATCCTCTGCTGGTGGCAGGCTCGATATTTCCCTACATTTACGCGCTGGTCGGAGAAAAAAACCCGCGCGCGGTTCCGACGTCCGGCCCACGGTCTGAGTATTCGCAGCTGGCTTGCGACGCCTTCGCCCTAATTCGGGACGCCGGCACAATTTCCAAGAAACAGATGCAGGAAACGCTGGGAGGCAGTGTCTCGATTGCCGCCCTGGACCGGGCGTTGGGTGAATTGGCGGCGAAGTTAAGAATTACGCGGGTCAATTACACTCCCCGCGAAGGTTCCAGTTGGGACCTCCTCTACCGCTGGTCTCCCGAGGCTGTGCGGGCGGGATTAAATTTGTCGGTAGCGGAAGCGCTTTCGGCGCTGCTCTCGAAGTATCTGGATTGCGTAATCGCCGCTGATCAGCCGGACCTCCTCAACTTTTTTGGCAGGTTTGTGTCCCGGTCACGGTTGACGGAATCCATCAATGCCCTGTCCGCTGCGCGCGAGTTGGAAACCACACGCGTGGGGAAACGGTCGTTAATTCAGTTGACACCACCCAAGGTTGAGCCTGTCGTTGCAACTGGGAGTTCTATTCGCTCCAGACCCTGACTGCATTTGCTACACTCGCAAGTCGCGCGAATTATTCGGGCAGAATTGTATGCACCACACCGCCACACAGCAAACCCAGCAGGACATTGTCAGCATTCGCGGACTGACCAAGCGCTACGCCGGCAAGGTTCCGGTGGACGCGGTGCGCGGCATCGACCTCTCGGTCGAGCGCGGAGAACTTTTCGGCCTGCTGGGCCCGAACGGGGCGGGGAAGAGCACTACCATCGGAGTATGTACGACCCGCACACTGCCTACTGCGGGGACGGTAACCATAGCGGGGTTGGATGTGGTCAGGACCCCCGCGATGGCGCGGCGCAGGATGGGCGTGGTTCCGCAGTACAACACGCTCGACCGGCAGTGTACGGTGTGGGAAAACATTTATTTTCATTGCCGTTACTTCGGCTACACCTCCACTACTGCCAATCGACGCGCCCAAGAGTTACTCGAAATGTTTCGTCTCAGCGAGAGGGCCAAGTCACCAGTCCGCGAGCTTTCCGGCGGACTGGCGCAGCGAGTGCAGATAGCCCGGGCCATCGCGCACCAGCCCGAGATACTTTTCCTCGATGAGCCCAGCGCCGGTCTCGATCCTCAGAGCCGCCTCGCCCTCTGGGACAGCATCCGGCAGTTGATCCGTCAGGGAATCACGGTTGTGCTCACCACTCATTACATGGAGGAGGCTGATGCGCTCTGCAACCGGGTGGCGATCATCGACCACGGAGTGATTCTGATCTCGGGTACGCCGGAGGAATTGAAGCGGAGTGTGGGCGCGCAGAAAGTAATTCATCTTCATCTCGGTAGCGAAAACAATCCACAGCTCCAGCCACGTTTAACCGCACTTGCAGGCATAAAAGCTGTCGAGCCCGGCAAAGATGGAGTGCGCATATTTGTTGACAGCCTCGATGGCTTGTTGCCGAAGATCATCGAGATCGCCGGCCCGCACTTGAAGGATGTTTCCATTGCCGAAACCACACTCGAAACCGTTTTCATCAAGCTAACCGGGAGAGACCTCCGTGAGTGATCTAGTCCTATACGCGCGCGCATTCTGGGGACTTTTGATCAGGGATACCGTGGTCCTGCGACGCGAATTCATCGCTTTTGCGGTCCGCACTGTAATGAACCCGCTGATGTTCGTGTTCGTCTTCACTTATCTGTTCCCCAAGATGGGTCAGGCGTTTCAGAATTCGCATGGGACAAGTTTCGGCACCCTGATTCTGCCAGGGTTGATAGCAGTGGCAATTTTTGTTCAAGGCATCATGGGCGTGGCGCTGCCGCTATCCTTTGAGATTGGGGTATCCCGTGAGATAGAAGACCGGGTTATGTCTCCTCTACCAGTTAGTCTGGTGGCAATCGAGAAAATTGTCTTCAGCGCTCTCCAAAGCCTGGTGGCCGCGCTGGTAGTGTTTCCTTTGATCTTTTTCATCCCTGCCACCCCAGTCGAGGTACACGTCGATAGCTGGTTGGTGCTGATCGCGAGCGTGCTGCTGGCAAGTCTCGCTTCGGGTGCTGTGGGGCTGACCATTGGGACTATAGTCAAGCCGCAACACATTACCCTGATGTTCGGCATTGTTGTGGTCCCGATTACGTTCTTCGGTTGCGTTTACTATCCTTGGGCGGCCTTACATGTGATTCCGTGGTTGCAGATGTTGGTTTTGATCAATCCACTGGTTTACATGAGCGAAGGGTTGCGCACTGCGCTTACGCCGGGAACGCCCCACATGCCCGCCTGGGCAACTTTGGGCGCGCTTTTTCTGTGCGTGGTGTTGCTGGGATATACCGGCGTCCGGGGATTCCTCAATCGCGTGCTCAGCTAATCGCTGAATCCAGCCGTGTAAAATCATTAGCCTCGAATGACCGCAGCTTCATCTCGAAAATTGATTATCGCGATTGATGGCCCTGCCGGGGCCGGTAAGAGCACAATCGCCTCCCGTCTGGCACAGAAACTTGGCTATGTGAATCTGGAGAGCGGCGCGATGTACCGTGCGCTCGCGCTTAAGGCAATCGAGCAGGGAGTGCCGTTTGCCGATGAGCAGGAGCTTGCCCGTTTGGCGGAACATTCCCGCATACTTCTCGAACCTGGCCCAGGCGGGAATCGCGTATTTCTCGATCAGCAGGATGTCACCCAACGTGTGCGGGCGGCGGACGTCACCGAAGG
>JAFAWN010000024.1 GCA_019241735.1 Terriglobales bacterium | reverse complement strand
GGGCAGATCGCTGCCCGATACATGCGATACCGGTAGGTCTTAGCTCGCGCGCACTTCCGGGCATGAAATTCCTCCGGGGCTGCCGATACATCAAGAATTCGGATGGAAGGCGGCAACAGGTCATTCAGCGCCCTCTGCAGGTTTTCCGGCGGAATAGGAGATTCGATCGCAAAAGTGGCAACCTGGGCCAAGGCGTGCACGCCTGCATCCGTGCGTCCCGAGCCCTGGGGCAAGACTTTTTCCCCGGTGATGCGTCCAATAGCTGAGGCCAGCGTGCCCTGGATTGTGGCCACGGCGGGCTGGACTTGCCAACCAAAAAATTCCGTTCCATCGTAGGCCAGGATCACTTTGAAATTTTGCATACCGATTTTGGAGCTTCATTGCATCGCATGTCATCCAACATCTTGCAGTCCGCTGAGCCAATGGGATCAGGCGAAGGGATCAGGCGAAGTGTTCTCCGCTATACTATGAGCTTTCGTCTGCCAGTCCGGCGCCCAGCTCTCCTTCTGGCGACATAAAAAATGAACCCGGGGTGAGTGGGTTACGTATCCAACAATTGATTCTATGGAAGCCCGGTCGTCTTCACTAGTTCCTATGGATGGAGAAAAACGAATGTTTTTGCCGCTGTTGCGCCCTGCCCGGCTGCTTGCCGCCGTCGTAAGTGTCGTTTTTGTTCTAGTGTCCGGTGCCGCTGGCCAGGACTCTCAGTCTGCCCCGCCTTCGGAGCAGTCCGGGGAAACCCATCCCACACCGGTCCAGGCACCACTGCCGCAGCAATTCGTGTTGAAGGATTATTCGAAGGCGCACTCGCACTTCCCCAATCCTATTGCGCCTTATCTGCCCAGTCATGTGGCGGCGCCGAACTTAAGCAACACGCCCCGTATCGACGAGTTGCTACACGATGGCAAACTGATGCTCTCGATGGATGATGCGGTGGCGCTTGCCCTAGAGAACAATCTGGACATCGCGATCGCACGCTACAACCTTAACATCGCGGATACGGACATTCTGCGCGCCAAGGCGGGCGCGAATACTCTCGGCATCAATAGCGGTCTGGTTCAAGGCACTCCCGGCGGGACCCCGGGTGGGTTGGGAGGAAGCATCGGTTCGGGTCCCGGAGGAACCACGGTAGGCGTTGGAGGCGCCGGTACCGGCGCTTTTGGCCTGGTGACTTCGACATTGGGAAGCGGGCCTACGATTACCAGTTTTGACCCTGTCATTAGCGGCACTCTGCAGTTTGACCACAACAATATTCTTTCGAGCAGCGCTTTTGCGGTGCCGGTGACCACGCAAAATACCACCACCGCCGACTTTGCCTATTTGCAGGGCTTTCAATGGGGCACGAACTTATCTGTAGGTTTCAACAACAATCGTATTACTACAAGCTCGCCCTTCGCCTCGTTAAGCCCAAACTTGAACTCGAACTTTCAGGCGCGGGTCACCCAGCATCTGCTGCAGGGTTTCGGGCTGGCGCCGAACAACCGCTTCATACGCATTGCAAAGAATAATCGCGAGATTTCAGATGTCGCGTTCCGTCTGCAGGTAATAACAACTGTGGACCAGATCGAAAACATCTACTGGGATCTGGTGTATGCCTACGAGAACGTGAGGGTGCAGCAGGAGTCACTGGCTTTTGCGCAGAAGACGCTGTCTGACACTCAGAAGCAAGTGCAAATCGGCACCCTCGCTCCGATCGAAGTAGTGCGAGCTCAAAGTACCGCCGCCACTGACCAGCAGGCGTTGACAGTGGCGCAAACCAACCTCGATTTGCAGCAGTTACTGATGAAAAACGCCCTCAGCCGCACTTTGGTGGATCCAAATCTCGCCGATGCGCAAGTGGTTCCAACCTCCACGATGCAGTTGCCGGCCCAGGAAGCCGTGGTCCCGACCCAGGATCTGGTCAGCGATGCGCTCAGCCATCGCGCGGAATTGGCCGAGGCGCGGATCAATTTGACCAATACAGAAATCAGCAACAAAGCAATTCGCAATGCGCTGTTGCCGACACTCGATCTCTTCGCGTATTACGGCGGAGCGGGCTTGGGAGGCTCGCAAAACGCGGCGAGTCTTTGTCCCCCGTTGCCCGCGACACAACCCTTTGGCTGCAGGCCGGCGCCAGGGGTCTCTCCGGTGAGCTATGGGTCAACTTTGAACGATTTGGTGAATTCCACCGCGCCCGACAAAGGAGTTGGACTGACGCTCAACATTCCGCTGCGCAACCGCGTGGCCCAGGCAACTCAAATCAGATCGGAGCTGGAATATCGCCAGGCGCAGATGCGTTTGCAGCAGATCGAAAACCAGGTACGCATCGAAGTGCGGAACGCCCAATTTGCGCTGCAACAAAACCGCGCCAGCGTGCAAGCCGCGCAGGCAGCGGCGGAACTGGGCCGCCAGTCTCTTGATGCCGAACAGAAGAAGCTGGCCCTGGGAGCTTCGACCACCACCCTGGTGCTGCAGAACCGGTCAGCGCTTGCGACCGCGGAATCCACGTTGGTTTCGGCTATGGCCGCCTATGAAAAGTCGCGGGTGGAAATGGAGCGCGCCACCGGCCGTCTGCTGGACGACACCGGGATTCTCGTCGCCGACGCGGAGCGGGGCCAGGTCACGCACATGCCAAATGTGCCCGACATCGCGCCTCGCAAAACATTGCCTCAAGTGCAGACGCCAAATCCTGTTCCCGGACCATCGGCGTCGCCGTTGGCATCGCCGGAGGTGCCGCAACAATCGAGCCCTGAAACATCTCCGCAATCGCCACCGGCTACGCCTCCTCAGTAGACGCCATGTCGTGGGTGCGAAGTTTCGTGTGTGACGGGACCCCGCTTCGTTAGCACGGGGAAACTGGCCTTCGCTTTGGATCGGGATCACGGTTTTCCAGAACCGCTTCTCATTGAAGCGCTCCTAAAGGTATGCTCTCGGGGTGACGCTATCCGTCGTGTT
>JAFAWN010000002.1 GCA_019241735.1 Terriglobales bacterium | reverse complement strand
CGAAAGCGCACTGGGCTGTGCTACTTCGATCGTTGCTTGTGGAGCAGCCATTCCGTCTAAAACAAAACCAGACGGAATAACACCCAACCCCGCGTACACCCAGTACTTCAATTCCTTGCCCTCGCAGCCCTTCTTTGAAGCAGCTTTAACGCCCGGATTCTGTAATGGTTCATATGCCGGCGTAGCATACGCAAACTGCACGGCCGCCGTCGCGATCCAGGAAGCCGGGAACTTCGTGAGCCAAGGGGTCTGGTCGCTGTGGTCGGATTTAGACGCCGGCTCTTTTAATTTTGCGCCAACCATGATGAATACTACCGGCCAGGTCTCAAGCAACGTCGCGATGACCACGAGCCTGGGGCATGGAAATTACAATGCCGCGTTTATCACCTTCAAGACCAATGATTGGCATGGCCTGCTAATGCAGAACAATTTCACCTGGAGCAGAGCGTTAGGTACCGGCGGCACGGTGCAGGCGACCAGTGGTGAAACGGTCGTCGATCCGTGGGACTTCAACGTGCAATACGGCCCCCAGCCCCAGGACCGCAAGTTCGTGGACACCATGTTTATCGTTTATCAGTTGCCGTTCTATCGCGGTCAGCACGGCATTCTCGGACGTATCGCAGGCGGCTGGACCATTGCGCCCGTTTTCGCAGCCGGCAGCGGCGCCCCTCTATTTTGTGCGACCACCACGGGCTTCCCTGCCAATGGTTACAGCGGCGGACAGGATTTCGGCTCTGCTGACGGCCTCAGCATAAACACAGATGGGAATTGTATTCAAGCGAGGGGAGCAACTGTGTCGCAGACTACCTCTAACGGAGTCACGACCTTGTTCTCTAACCCTGCTGCGGTTTACAGCAACGTCCGTCCGTTAATTCTGGGAATCGATACCAGGAGCGGCGGCTTCGGTCAATTCCGCGGGTTGCCGTACTGGAACGTCAATCTTGGCATAAAGAAAAACATTCGCATTTCTGAACGCTTCAGCGCAGAAGCCACCATGAATGTCGTCAATGTTTTCAACCACGACCAACTACTGGATCCCAGTCTTTCGGTTACCAGTACAGCTGCGACTTTTGGCCAGATCGGGGCCGAGGGAAGCCTGCCACGAACGATGGAGTTGGGGATCCGGGTCAACTTCTGACGGTGTCATGAAGTGCGTAAAGCCAGACGGCCTCGTCTGGCCGGGCCGGGCAGGCGTGGACACCCGCCGCTACGCGAATGTTCTACATCCTGTAGTCGGGCAGGTGGGGACACCTGCCCCTACGCGAATCTGAGTTTTCGGCGTCTACGATAAATTAAGTTTTGAGGCTTACCCAAGCGGCGAATCGGTCATCCGGAAACGAGTGCGCACATGCTCAGAGAGCAATTCCACGGCGCCGCGATTGGCCACCGGATCAGTCTGCGCCAGATACTTCATGGCGTCCACCAGCAGGCGCTGGCCTTCGACGTACCGCGGGTCAGAAGTGCCTTCGCGGCGCTTGCGGCCCAGCTTCGGGGGTACAGGGATGGTGAAGACTTTGGCCATGAGAACGGACTCGTACGAGGATTTCCGCTGTCAGATGGGCTACGCTCCGCAGTATAACGCCGGCCATCTGGTTTTTCAGCTTTAATCTGACGGCTCACCTGAGAAGTCATACCCAGGCTGATATTTAAGTGATGTCATCCTTGCGGAGATGCACTTTTTGTCTTCCCCGTGGTTTTCAGTTTGAATACTCCCTCAGAAATCTTCTGGTTGATGTGGATATCGGAGTATTTCGCCAGCCGGTAGTCGCCGTTGGGTTGCCAAAGTTGCTGTTGGACTGAAATCCCGCGCTGGGGATCGATCCATAGCGTGATGTGGGTAAACATTCCCCGAACTCTGTCGGACCTGGGGACGAGATCGATCTTTGCGGTCTCCTCTCCATCCAACTTCTCGGTCCCGGCGTAGGTGACATCGAAGGACTTTGCCAGGTCGTGCCCGCGGCCGCCAAATCCCAGTACCAGAAAGCTCTCGACTGCCTCGCGGTTCTTGCCCGGGTTGTAAACCGTGACCTGGTCAATGCGCGGCTCATAAACTTCAACCCTGCTGCCATTGAATAAGACATACTTCTTCGCAGGTGCGGTGATGTCGGCAGCCATCTGAATATCACCGCCAGAGCGACGGAAATAGACCTCGCCTTTCTGGGTATCGTTCTCGTCAACAATTTTCGTGTACTGGGTCCACACAAACGCAGCCTCGGTGGTGCGGAAATTGGAGGCTGCCGTGTCCATCCGGTCAAGGACGCTTTCCAATCCGGCGGTCGATGGAGTCTTCTCTTGCGCTCGAAGTGACGCGGAGAGAATGAGCAGAGTTGCCAGCGCGATACCGCAGCGATAACTTCCAGCCTGCTTCATCTTGACCTTTGAACCCAAACTTTGTACATGACGATGTGCCCGGCCGCATCGCGTAGAGCCTGGTAGTTCGTGATGCGGGCCTCGCCCGATATCGGCGTGATAATTTTCAGCAGCTGCGCCCGCACGCCCGGGTTGTCGGTAGCGGAGATCGCGGAGCCATCGATTTGGTAGACAAGCCCGCCGCCAGCATCCGGAACTACGACTACTCCGGTAGGATGCGGGGTGCGCTGCACTGGTTTGTCGTTGAAATTGATCCAGTAGGGGGAGAAAAAGACAAAAAGCAGAATCAGCGTCACCATCACGTCGTACTGGATGGTGCCACGTTCGTAGGACCAGAGAACGTAATCGCGGATTGTGCGCCAGATCCCGGTCATCGGCACGGCGGGGGCGCTTGTGCTTGCGGTAATTCTCTCGGCCCTGTCCAAGTCTAGTTTTTAAACCTCCGGTTGGCAATGTTGCTCGTGCTTTTAGGAACGGTGCTCTACAGCTTCCGCGCGGTGATGCGGTCTGTACCCAAGTATGGGCGAAGGACCTCCGGCACCATTACGCTGCCATCCTTCTGCTGATAATTTTCGACGATGGCGACCCACGTGCGCCCAATGGCGAGCGCGCTTCCATTCAAAGTATGCACAAATTCCGGTTTCTGTTTTCCCTCGCGCTTCATTCGTATGTTCGCGCGCCGCGCCTGGAACGCCTCGAAATTCGAGCATGACGAAATCTCGCGAAACAATTGCTGTCCGGGCAGCCAGACCTCCAGGTCATACGTCTTGGCGGCAGAGAACCCGATATCTCCGGTGCACAAGGCCACTACACGGTAATGCAAGCCAAGTTTCTGTAGCACCTGTTCGGCGTCGCTGGTAAGTTTTTCCAGCTGATCATAAGATTCGCCGGGCCGCGAGAACTTTACCAGTTCCACTTTTTGAAACTGATGCTGGCGAATAATGCC
>JAFAWN010000421.1 GCA_019241735.1 Terriglobales bacterium | reverse complement strand
AAAAGGTGGTCCGGGTTCAGGGGATCAAAGGCGAGACTGCGGACATCGCCACCATCAGGTCCCAAAACGGTCCAAGGCTGCGGCTGTATGGGCGGCGCGGCAGCCGTCTGAGCGGAGATAGTAAGACCAATGAATATCACAAAGCCTAACAAAACAAGGCTTTTACGAAGATTGTCGCGGAGAATTTGCACGGAAGGCATAAGCCGGTTCGCCCCTAAAAAAGGAATTCGCTGGATGGGCTGAGGGTTACATTCTATAAGAAAACAGACAAGTTACGTAAGGGAACGAAAAAATGGCCAGCCGGATGTGGTATCCAGCTGGCCACGGCGTTAAAGCACTTACTGCTGCTTCTTCGACCTCGCAGGCTTCTTCTTCGCCGGATGATCCGGTACCGCTTTCACTGCGGACTCGTTTACCGGTTCGGTTCCTTCGCCCGCATACGAGGCTCCGGCAGGGACTATCCAGAACTCGGCAGTCTTGCTGCCGGCATTACCGGTCCGGACTTCGATCCGGCTGGGATCGATTCCCTGCTTGGCTTCGCCACCCGAGAGGTACGCCTTGGCGTTGACGGCACGTTCCGCCGCCAGGTTCTTGCGCCGTTCGGATGGTTCGGCGTTCCCGACGATCACCACCCTGGAGTCTGCGTCATGCTGCAGCCTCTGGGCTACGTCATCCAGGATCGCCTTGCAAGTGTTGTCAACGCGCCACGGCTTCACCGGGTTGGGATAGTCGCACGCGCTCAGTTTGCTGGATTGCGCCGGAGCAGGAGGCGCCGGAGCTTCGATTGTGACCTGCGTCGAAGCAGGAGTTGATAGGCCGCGAGCGTCAGTGCAGGTAGCTCCCACGGTGATGGTTCCAGAAGCGCCTGCGGTGTTCAGGGTCGCGCTATTGCCGCTCCCTGAAATCGTGCCGCCGGAAGCAGTCCACGAACCTACCGTCACCTGAGAGTTATCCGGACTGGTGCAGGTGCACGTCACATTTACCGTTCCACCAGCAGCTAACGATGATGGATTCGCGCTACAGGTCATAGTTGGGGGATTCTTCGGCGGTTCTTTTACGGTGAAACTCGCGGAAGCACTCGCCTCGTTATTCTTCCTCTTCCGCGGGTCGGTGATGCGAACGGTTACGGTACACGTGCTCGAAGGGACCCCGTTGGTATCAATAGATGCCGTTTTGTCTGACCCGGTGATCTTTCCGCAACTCGTGGTCCAGTTGTAGCTCAATGTGTGCTTCGCATTAAAGTTTGTGGCCGTCGCGGTTGCGGTTACCGGCTCGCCAGTCATGACTTCAGCAGGCTGCACGGTGACAGTCGCCGAAGGCACGAGGGTCTCCGGGTATCCAAAATTCAAAAGTACACCGCCGCGGATGCGGGTACCTTCTAATTCCACGTGCCGCAGGTTGGAATCTACAGGGAGGATGTTTCCATAATTCTGCTTGGCCCACACGTAGTCAGCTTCGAAGATTCGAACCGATATCAGGCGGTTAACTTTGAGATCAATACCTCCGCCTAGTATGGCCCCGATTCCATTCCTCGATTCCAGGCCAGGCACATCCAGCCGGTTCCAACCGAGCAAGGTGTGAATGAACATGTTGAAACCTTCGTTGCTGCGCCACATAAGACGCGGGCCGGCCGAGACGGTGTTCTCGTTGCCGTATTTGTTCCAATCTCCGCCCCAGTCGGCTTCAAATGCCAGGTAGTTGTTGAAATTGTAAGCGCCCGCTACTCCGCCGCCTTTCCCGATGTCATGCAATTGCATGGGAACTGGGCTAATAAAAGGCTGGTTGGGAGCCGGCACTGTGCCACCAGGATGGATCCACTGGTAGCCGGCGAATATATCAATCTTAGGCGCCGAGTTATCATCCTGGGCCATTGCGCCGAGTGAGAGAAGGCCAAGAGTCAAAATCAGCAAGCACACTAACCGCGTACAACCACTACTAATCTCGCGAAGTGACATGTAGTTCCTCCGAAAAAGCTGTGCGTCCACAATCCATCGCCAACGATGGGGTCCCCACACCGAATTCTATGATGAGGTTTGTTAAGAAAACGTTCCATAAGAACATAAATTCAATATGCAAGCAATACCATCTTCGATTCCCCGGCGGACGTTTCCAGATCGTAGACCCGAACAGGAGATAGTTCTCATATTGATACAGTTAGCCGCTACTGTTCCGCGCCCGACTTGCCTTCAATCCTTTCTGCACCGCCACTGCTTCGGGTGTTTACCGCTCCCCCTACCTGACTTGCAGCGGACGACGGTAGCCTCAATAATGAAAGGGGAGGCGCTCCTTTAATATGAGCCACGAAAAAGTACTCATCGTCGAAGATGAGGAGAACGAGCGCACCGGACTGGCGGAATTGGTGACGTCTTGGGGTTATCGCGCGGAGACCGCGAAAGATGGGGTGGAGGGGTTGGAAAAGATAACCAACTGGTCGCCGGCGATCGTGGTTACCGATATGAAAATGCCCGGAATGGGCGGGTTGGAATTGCTGGAACGCGTGGCAGCCACTGGAAACACCATGGCTGTGATCGTAGTTACGGCGCAGGGGACGATTGACAGCGCTGTACAAGCGATGCGCATCGGGGCCTATGATTACGTCACCAAACCGATTGATACAAACCGGCTAAGGGCTATTCTCCAGAATGCCAGCGCGCTCCTGGGTACGCGTGTAGAACTCGAAGTCACCCGCCGCAAACTGCGCGACACCGGCTCGCTGGGATGTCTTGTCGGCCCGTCCAAGAAGATGCAGGAAATTTTCCGGCTGATCGAAATGGTTGCGCCCAGTACCGCCTCGGTATTGATCACGGGCGCCAGTGGGACTGGCAAGGAACTAGTGGCGCGCACGGTCCACGAGTTGAGTCCGCGACACGGGAAGCCATTTATTCCCATAAACTGCGCGGCGATTCCCGAGACCTTGATTGAAAGCGAAATCTTCGGACACGAAAAAGGCGCGTTCACGGGAGCGCTTGAGCGGCGGACCGGTTGTTTCGAGCTGGCGGAAGGCGGGACCCTATTGCTCGATGAGATCGGCGAAATGCCGGTTGCAACCCAGGCCAAGCTGCTGCGGGTGCTCGAAGACCGTAAGCTGCGCCGGTTAGGAAGCAAGGTGGAAACTACGGTGGATGTCAGGGTGCTGGCGGCCACTAATAAGGTCCCGGAAGAGGCGGTGGCGCGCGGCGAACTCCGCAACGACCTCTATTACCGCCTGAATGTGTTCAACATTCACATGCCGCCGTTGCGCGATCACAAGGAAGATATACCCGACCTGGTCCATTCCCTTCTGGCCGAGATGAGCGCCAAGCACGGACGAAAGGTCGCAACCGTTAGCGAAGCAGTGCTTAACCTTTTCCGCGCTTATTCGTGGCCTGGCAATGTTCGCGAGCTGCGCAACACCCTGGAGCGGGGAGTGATCGTTTGCGACGGCGCGGTGGTCGAAACCAAACATCTACCGCCCGGGTTCGGGCAGACGATAATCCACTCCGCGGCTGAAGACCACGATTCAATCCGCCTGGGAGTTGGAACGACGGTAGGTGAAGCGGAAAAGCGGCTGATCCAAAAGACCCTGGAATCGACCAGCAACAATAAGACCCGGGCTGCGGAAATTCTTGGCATCAGCCTTAAAACTCTTCATAACAAATTAAAGGAGTAC
>JAFAWN010000307.1 GCA_019241735.1 Terriglobales bacterium | reverse complement strand
CGATGCCCGCCATGCTCGATCCCCGCAGCGGACGGTTGCATACCACTTTCGCGCAGACGGGCACCGCGACCGGCAGACTCGCGTCGGCGAATCCCAATCTTCAGAATATTCCCATCCGCACGGAGCTCGGGCGTGAGATCCGGGCGGCATTTACGGCAGCGCCGGGCTATCTATTGCTGGCCGCCGATTATTCGCAGATTGAGTTGCGTCTTCTTGCACATTTTTCCAACGACACGTTGCTGGTCGACGCCTACCGCCGCGGCGATGACATCCACACCATCACTGCGTCGCAGGTGTTTGGAGTGCCGCCGCTAATGGTCACACCTGACCACCGCCGGCGGGCGAAGGTGGTGAACTTCGGAATCGTTTACGGGCTTTCGGCATTCGGGCTGTCGCAGAAGCTTGGAATTGAGCCCAGTGAAGCCAAACAATTCATTAACGCTTATTTTGAAAAATATAGCGGGGTCCGCAATTTCATCGATCAAACGCTGGAGGAAGCCCGGCGCGAGCAGCGGGTCAAGACGTTATTTGGACGGGTGCGTCCGATGCCGGACATCAACAGCAAAAATGCCAACCAGCGCGGCTTTGCGGAGCGTACGGCGGTCAACACGCCGCTGCAGGGGACGGCCGCGGACTTGATCAAAATCGCAATGATCAGAATCGATCAGGAATTTCGCCAACGCAAGCTCAAATCCATCATGACCCTGCAAGTGCACGATGAACTGGTCTTCGAAGTTCCGGAGGATGAGGTTGACCTGGTGCGGACCCTGGTCAGGGATCAGATGCAGAATGTTCATCCGCTGGCAGTGCCGTTACTGGTAGAAATTGGGGTAGGGAAGAATTGGCGCGATCTGGAATGATTGGGTTAGCGTTCTGCGGCTTCCCGCAGCATTCGTCGCGAGCGTAAATGAGCAATCCGGCGCGCGCGGAAAAGTTTCCGCAGGAAACACGAATAAAGAAACGCGATCAGGGTGGCGATCGTGGCAATCAACAGCAAAAGTCCCCAGAATGCCGCGGCGCTGCTTAATAGAGACGTCATGCTAGGCACCCAGGGCGTTTTTGATTGAACCGCTGATGCGGCTTACCAGAGACCGCATTTTCTCTTCCGACTCGGCTTCAATCATCACGCGGGCCACTGCCTCTGTGCCGGAATAACGCACGACCACCCGCCCATTACCGTCGAGTTCTGCTGACGCTGCGTCAATCTCGCGCTGAATTTCTGGGACCTCGGAGAAAGGAATTTTTTCGCGCACCCTTATGTTCTGAATTTTTTGCGGAAAAATACGCAGATCGGCGATCAGTTCTGCCAATGGCTTCCGGGTCCGGGCCATGACATCCATGACCCGCAAGGCGGTCAGCAGGCCGTCACCGGTGGTGCTTTCACCGTCGCGAAAAATAATGTGACCGGACTGCTCGCCCCCCAGCGTGGAACCGGTCTTGAGCATCTCCTGCAATACGTATTTGTCGCCAACATCCGCTCGCAACATGCGGATCCCGGAGTCGCGCAGGGCAATCTCCAAGCCCATATTTGACATGGTGGTCGCTACGACGGTGGAATTCGGAAGTAGGCCGCGGGCATGCATGTCGCGGGCGGCCAGCAGCAAAACCGCATCTCCGTTTACCACCCTTCCTTCTGCATCGCTGAACAAAGCGCGATCGGCGTCGCCGTCAAAGGTAATTCCCAGATCGTATTGTCCTGCGGAGTTTGCCACCGTACGGGCCACGGTTTCCGGGTGAAGCGCTCCGCAGTTATCGTTGATGTTTTTGCCATCCGGCGAAGCGCATAAAAACGCTGCGTTCACACCCCGCAGGCTGAACAATTCCGGCGCTTCAGCGGTGGCGGCGCCGTTCGCGCAGTCCACTAGCACTCTTAGGCCACTGAAATCCGAGCCAACAGCCCCTGCCAGCCACTCAACATAGGCGCGACGCAGTGCAGCATCCCCCGGGAGAGTTGAGGCGGATGAGGTCCTCTCGATTTCGCTGCCGCGAGGCCGTTGCAGAACCGCGAAAATCTCCTGCTCGATGGCCAACTCCTCGTCATCAGGCAGTTTGTAGCCGTCCGCGGAGAAAACTTTAATTCCATTGTCAGTCCAGGGATTGTGGGATGCGGAGATAACAATTCCAGCCGCGTAGCCGCGCGCGCGCGCCAGGTAGGCAATGCCAGGTGTCGTAATCACTCCAGCGCTATCGACAGAACTTCCACTCGAGATCAGTCCCTGCGTAACTCTCCGCGCAATCCATTCACTGGATTCGCGGGTGTCCTGGCCGATCACAATTTGCGGCTTGGAAATGCGGCGATTCAGGTCGTGCCCCAACGCCTGGCCGATCAGGAAAGTGCTTTCCATGGTAAGCGGGAGCTCTCCCGCCACACCGCGAATTCCATCGGTGCCAAAAAGCTGTCTTTTGCTGGATGCCATATTGTCGGAGAGCTACCGGCCCGTTGACGGGACCTTCTCCATGATAACCGTTACCCGCACCGGGCCCGGTTCTGCGACTTGAATTAGAGGATCTGAAACATATGCATGGCGGAAGAATGTGATCCGGTCCATCGCTCCGCTCACGTCCACCGGATCAGTGATGGCAGCCTCGACTGCCGCAACATGTTTTTGCGGCCCGCTGATAGAAATCGTTTCCGGGTCTGTAATCACTTTTTGAATCTCGTAACCGGAAGCGAACGTTCCAATCACCCGCGGGTGGACCGCGACCTGTCGCGTCAGTCGCGTATCGAAGGCGAGATGCAACTGGCCGGGAATTACCTGCACCACTTCGAGGCTGCTGGGCTGGTGAATATATTGTGAGGTGAGGTCGAAAACCCGTTCCCCGGGCTTCAATCCCTTGACCTCAATTTCGGCATACACATCTTTGGGCTGGAGACGGCGGATAATGCGTTGCGGCCCCCGCAGCCGGATTTGCGCGCGGGGAAGGGTTTCGGTGCTGATTTCAAGATTGGGAGGGATGTCGCGGAATTCGATGGGCACGTCCACCGCAACCTCCGTGACCGCATCCCGCGCCACGACCAGCCACAGCCCGACCGCAAGCAGCAGGGATATCACTTTCAGCCAGAAATTGTGGACTACCAGGCGCTGAAAGAGTTCTCGCATGTTTACAGGTCTGCCCTTTGACGGGAACGGCGCTCGGTGCGGGCGGGAGCGTTCTGCTGGCCGGCAACATCGGAATCAACACCTGGATGTTGTAGCGCGTCGATGTCATTGTCGCGGCTAGCCGGCTCCAGTGCCTGTTCGTGGTTCACGCCCATCATCGCCGGCAAGGTTGAGGGGCTGACATGCTGGCGCAACAATTGGGCCAGACGGGAACGAAGCTCTTCTATCGTGAGATCGCGGTAAATTATCCCCGCCATCGCCAGGCTGATGCCTCCGGTCTCTTCCGAGATGATTACCGCAATGGCGTCGGTCTCTTCGGTGATCCCAATCCCCGCGCGATGCCGAGTCCCAAGTTGAGTGGAAAGGACGGGATTCATTGACAGCGGCAAAAAACATGCAGCCGCGGCGATGCGGTCTTTTTGCACAATCACCGCTCCATCGTGCAAAGGGGCGCTGGGCCGGAAGATCGTAGCCAGCAAATCGTAGGAGAGGTGTGCATCCAGAGGGACCCCGCTCTCAATGTAGCTGCGTAACCCGATATCCCGCTCGATCACCATCAAGGCCCCGGTCTGATTTTGCGAGAACAGGTTGGCCGCTAGGATGATGTCGTCGTAGGCATCGGCTTCGGCGGATGAGGTGCGGCTCAAGGTTAACCTGCGCCCGAGACGGGCGAGGGCTTGTCGAATCTCCACCGCGAATACCACAATTAAACCAAAAACCGTGTACGGAAACAGGGTAGTCAGCAGCCAGTTGAGGGTCGGAAGATCGCCTAACCTGGAAACGTAAAAGGCGAGAGCGATGGCGCCGACGCCTATCAGCATGAATGAAGCGCGGGTTCCTTTAATGAGCGCCAGGAACTCGTAAATTATGAGGGCCACCAGCAGGATATCAACGACAGCGACCCGCGAAAAATGGGGCCAGGATGTGAATAGCGTCGTCAATATCGGCCCTTTCGAAACTGACTTTAAACCAGACGAAAGCACATTGTAATTCAGTGGTCCGTCACTCCCGTGTCTGTCACTCGGAATTGCTGCGGCGCTTTACTTGGGCAATCAGTTCGCCATGCGCGAGGCGTGCCAAGATTTGATCGCCGGGACTCACCTGCCTGGCATCTTTGAGCAGGTTGCCGGAAGCATCGAAAACCAGAGCATATCCACGATCTAAAACCGCCAAAGGTGAAAGCGCCGCCATCTGCGCCGCGATTTGATCCAGCCGTGAGCGCCGCTGAAGCAACACCGCGCGGATCGCACTCGCCATTGCGCCCACCCGCGAATGCAGCTGCTTGTGGATATTTTCCAGGCGGTACCGCACGTCGTAATGGCGGATGGCGGCCGCCACTCGTTCCAGCTTGCGGCGTTGCCGGTCGAGCAGTTTGCGCTGGTGATGTTCCATTCCGTAAACCAGATCATCCAATTTCTGCTGCCGCCGGTTGATTGCATCCATCATTCGCACGAACGCACGGTGCTGAGCCAGCCCCACAAGGGACTGACGTCCGACCAGCAGCCGGTAGCGCATTGCGCGCCCAAGCCGCATTCGCAGACCCTCCGACTGCTGCTGTACTTCCTGATGCGAGCGGATTACCAGTTCTGCGGCCGCGGACGGCGTGGGTGCACGGAGGTCGGCCACAAAATCCAGAATCGTAAAATCGGTTTCGTGACCTACGGCCGAGATCACCGGAATCGTAGAGGCTGCGACAATTCGCGCCAGGCCTTCGTGATTGAAGGCGGCTAAATCCTCCGCCGAGCCGCCTCCACGGGCCACTATGATGACTTCGACGTTAGTGTTTCCATTGAAGTAACGAATCCCGGCCCCGACTTCGAAGGATGCAGCTTCCCCCTGCACCTGTGCGGGGAAGATGAGGATATTGGCGGTCCGGTGACGGCGTCCGAGAACATTCAGGATATCGCGCAGGGCTGCAGCCTGAGGTGAAGTCACGATGCCAATCCGCCGGGGAAGCGCAGGAATTGGTTTTTTGCGGGCGGCATCGAACAGGCCCTCGGCACCGAGCCTGGCCTTGAGTTGCTCGAAGGCAACCTGTAAAGCGCCGGCGCCTTTTGGTTCCAGATATTCCGCGGTAATTTGGAGCTGACCGCGTTCTTCGTAAATTGTCACCCTGCCACGGGCGATTACCTGCATCCCGTTTTCCGGACGGAAACGAAGCAGGCGGGCCTGGGACCGGAACATCACCGCCGCCAGTTGGGAGCTTGCATCTTTGAGCGTGAAGTAGATGTGGCCGGAATCGTGCGCCCGGAAATTAGAAATTTCTCCTTCCACCCATGAGTCCCCGTATTCCCGGTCAATGTGGGCACGCACCGCAGCCACCAGCTCTGAGACGCTCCAGACGCGGCGTTCCGGAGGGCGAAAACTAAATCCGAGCTGGTCCGCGGAAACCACGTACTAAGTTTACAGTTCGCGCAAGAAAAGTTGGGAGCGGACTGCGGGAGCTGGCCTAACGGCGGAACCGTCCCAGGAAGTACAGCAGAAGAGACAAGACGACGCTTATCAGGATTGAGGTGGCAAGGGGAAAATAAAAAGTCGTATTCTTGCCCCGATAAACCACGTCGCCGGGAAGACGGCCAATCGGGATACCGCTGCGGCCGAGCAACATGAACACCAAGCCGGCTACTACGAGAACGCCACCCAACAACAGAAGTATTTTGCCAAAATCGGCCATGACCCAGAGTCTAACCCAAGCAGGTTCCGGCGATGGGAGCTAGACCTTATATCTACGCGATTTTAGCGGGACAAGCTTTCGGGCCGAATTCGCTAGGCGCGGCCTGGCCATTTCTTTCTTAATGCGAGACAGCGTCGCCTTAGGGGACTCTGGCACCGGCTTTTTGTTCGCCATAGCGGTTAAGGGCGACTGCTTCAATCCCAATTCTGAAGGAATAGTGCCTTCCGCGCTGTGCGCAATTGACCACCAAAGGATCCGCCCACCGTTCACCTTCAAGCCACAAAAAAGAACCCTGCCGAAGCCGGGCGGAGTCTAACCATCGTGTCATCTTTAACCCATTCCTTACCGCATTCTGGACGCGGCACATCCTCCGGCCTTGGAAAGCCGGCCCGCAAGGGACTTACGCGCCAGACCTTGAAGTTAATAATTCCGGATATCTGGGATCTAGTCCGCCCGCGGCGGGGCTTGTTGGCTTTAGGTTTCGTCTTAATGGTGATCAATCGCGTATCTGGATTGGTGCTGCCATATTCCACACGATTTCTCATCGATAGCGTCATCATCAAACATCGGACCGAGATGCTGAACCCTCTGGTTCTGGCGGTATTACTGGCCACCGCCATCCAGGGCATCACGTCTTTTTCGCTGACTCAACTGTTGTCCAAGGCGGCCCAGCGGCTGATCGCAGAACTGCGCCAGAAAGTGCAGGCTCATATCGGCCGTCTTTCCGTTGCCTTCCACGACGCCACCAAGAGTGGCGTGCTCGTATCCCGCATCATGAGTGACGTGGAGGGCGTGCGCAACCTGCTGGGAACCGGACTGGTGGATCTGACCGGCGGATTGCTAACTGCCGGCATCGCGCTGGTGGTGTTGTTTCGCATCAGCGCGTTGATGACGGTCCTGGCCTTCGCCTTTCTGCTGTGCTTTGCCTTCGCTCTGCGAAAGGCGTTCAGCACGATTCGCCCGATATTCCGGGAGCGCAGCAAAATTAATGCCGAGGTCACCGGCCGGCTTTCCGAATCACTGGGCGGCGTGCGAGTGGTTAAGGGATATCACGCCGAAGACCGCGAAGAGAGAGTTTTTGCTGGCGGCGTCAACCGGCTGCTCGATAACGTGATCCGCAGCCTCACCGCCACCTCGGTCATGAGTCTTTCCGCCAGCCTTCTGCTGGGGATTGTCGGCGTCGTGATCATGTACACCGGGGCACACCAGATTATCCGCGGCACTTTGACCATCGGAGGCTTTTTCACCTACACGCTTTTTATGGGATTCCTGGTTGCGCCCATCATGCAGATCGTTCAGATCGGGACCCAGCTTACCGAGGCGCTCGCAGGTCTGGAACGGACCCATGAGATTCTCAGTGAGCGGCCCGAGGACCGCGACCCACGGCGGACGGTCACCCTGGAAGAAATTCATGGCAACATCGATTTCGAAAACGTCAGCTTCACCTACGACGGCGTTCGCACGGTTCTGCACGATGTTTCATTTCACGCGGCGCCAGGGACGGTGACCGCGCTCGTAGGTTCCTCCGGCTCCGGAAAGTCCACAACTATCGGCCTGATATCCGCTTTTTATGTCCCCACAAAAGGAAAAATTCTTGTCGATGGCGTGGACTTGAGCACCGTGCGGCTCGATTCCTACCGCACCCGGCTAGGCGTGGTGCTGCAGGAATCGTTCCTGTTCGATGGAACTATCAGGGAAAACGTGTCGTTTTCGCGTCCCGGAGCGAGCGAAGATGAGATTGTGAATGCCTGCCGCATCGCGCGCGTGGATGAGTTCGCCGAGAGCTTTCCGGACGCTTACGACACCGTCGTCGGCGAACGCGGCGTGAAGCTTTCCGGCGGTCAGCGGCAACGCATCGCCATCGCCCGGGCAATTTTGGCCGAACCAGCAATTTTGATTCTGGATGAAGCCACTTCGAGTCTGGACTCGGAATCAGAGGCGCTCATCCAGCACGGTCTTTCCTATCTGATGAAGGGGCGAACGACGTTTGTAATTGCGCACCGCCTTTCCACCATTCGCCGCGCAGATCAGATTCTGGTGATGGAGCAGGGAAGCATCGTCGAGCAGGGAACTCACGACGAACTTTACGCCGCTCGCGGCCGATATTTCGATCTTTACACCAGGCAGCATGGAGTTGAGAGCAATCTGTTTCTCGCCCCCGGCGAAGGCGATGCGGTTGCCGCGCCGGATGAGATGGGTGGGCCTGCGCGCCAGGATGGTTCTGATCTGGTGGATGCCTTACGTTTGGTGCGAGGCGGCAGTTGATCAGCAATCTTTCTGCGTTCGTAAGGTAAGTCAGAATTCACCGAGCGTACTTACTCCTTCTGGAACCGTCTTATGAATGCTAATACTGACCGCCCGGCGACTTGGAAAACCCTGGCAGCTTTCGCAGTTATCTACTTCGTATGGGGTTCGACTTTTCTCGCGATTCGTGTGGGCGTTCGCGAGATTCCGCCTCTGCTCTTCGCGGCATTGCGTTTCTCCACCGCCGGTGTCCTGCTGTACGCATGGGTGTCCGGCCGTGGTGAACCCCAGCCCACCCGCCGCGAATGGATGTCAGCCTCGCTGCTTGGACTGTTGATATTCGTAATGGATTACGGGCTTCTGTTCTGGGCGGAGAAGCGAGTGCCATCCGGACTTGCGGCGGTCATGTTGGCCACCATTCCGGTATTCATGGCGCTTTCAGAGATCATTATGCTGCGCACGCAACGGCTGACATTAAGGCTCTCAGCCGCCCTGCTCGTCGGGATTGCGGGGGTCGCAGTCCTAGTAAGCCGTTCTTTGAATCTTAGCGGTGATCCAATTGACAGTCTCGGTGCGGTAGCACTGACTTCCGCAGCCATAAGCTGGTCGGTGGCTTCGGCGCTGATGCAGAAGCTGCCTTTACCGTCCTCAAAAATGATGAGCGCCGCGGCACAGATGCTTACTGGCGGGGCGATGCTTACTATCGCCGCGCTATGCCTGGGCGAACTGCGCGATTTTCATTTTTCCGCACTTTCGCGGGAGGCATGGTTCTCGCTCATCTATCTGATCGTGGCCGGCTCAATTATCGGATTCACCGCGTACGTGTGGCTGCTTCACTATTATTCGCCGACTAAAGTTGGTACCTACGCTTACGTAAATCCCGTAGTGGCAGTGCTGGTGGGATATTTTCTGGGCGGCGAGTCGCTCGCCATGAGAACGATTCTCGGTACCGTCTGCGTCTTAATCAGCGTGATTGTGATTACGACGACGCGGAAGCCGGTTGCCAAACCGTCGAAGGCGGACGCGTAAGCACTTTCCCAGCATTTAGCTTGACACCGGATGCCTTACTACCTCAGTATTCATTCGTTTTAATAAACGCCTGCCAGACGACGATGTGCCAATGAAAGTCGCTTGCGTTTTCACCTTTGCTGCAGCTCTTGCTCTTTCACCGTTCGCGCTCGCAGCGGATCCGGATATTTCCGCAAAGATCCCTCTCACCCAAAATTGGCAACTTCAATCTTCCTGCGTTGTGAAGGCTAATGGAGATCAAATCTCGTTGCCCAATTTTTCTACCGATGGCTGGCACCGGACCGCCGTGCCCACCACTGTAGTGGCCGCGCTGGTCGCAGACGGCACTTATCCCGATCCCTACTTCGGGATGAACCTGAAGTCGCTACCGGGCATGGATTACTCCTCCAAGTCTTTTTTCGCGAATCAGTCCATGCCTGCGGACAGCCCATTTCGCTGCTCGTGGTGGTTTCGAACAGAGTTTCCTACGCCGGCCGCGTCATTGGGTAAAAATACCTGGCTGCATTTTGACGGGATCAATTACCGCGCCAATGTCTGGTTGAATGGCGCAAAAATCGCAAATGAAAAAGATGTTGCCGGGATGATGCGCCTCTTCACCTTTCCGGTAAAGGAAAGGCTCGCCGCCAGTGGCGCAAACGTGCTGGCAGTGGAGGTTTTTGCGCCCGGATCACACGACCTCGCCATGACCTGGGTGGACTGGAATCCAACGCCTCCCGACAAGAATCTGGGATTATGGAAAGACGTTTATCTCACCTCGGCCGGCGACGTCAGCCTGCAGCATCCATTCGTTTCTTCCCGGCTCGAAAATGATTACCGAGCCGCTTCGCTGACAATTACGGCCGAACTGCGCAATTCGACGCCACGCCCGGCCACGAGCAACGTGAGTGTGGAAATCGAAGGAACGCGCATAGAACAAGAACTCGAACTGGGGCCTTCAGAAACGAAAACGGTGGCCTTCACCCCGGAACGATTTCCTCAACTCAAACTGGCGCATCCGCGGCTTTGGTGGCCCTATCAGATGGGCGAGCCGGAAATGTACTCCGCCCACATGCAAGTCGAAACTGGTGGACAAGTCTCCGACGAAACCACCATTAATTTTGGTATTCGCGAGGTGACCTCGGAACTTACAGCGAGCGGCCACCGGCTCTACAAAGTGAACGGCCGCAAGGTGCTGATACGAGGCGCGGCCTGGGCGCCGGACATGTTGCTGCGCTGGTCGCCCAAGCGGGCCACGGCAGCATTTGATTATGTCCGCGACATGGGCCTAAACGCCGTCCGGCTCGAAGGCCGCATGGAGCGTGACGAGTTTTTCGACATGGCCGACCGTGTCGGAGTCCTAATAATGCCGGGGTGGACCTGTTGCGATTTTTGGGAGCAGTGGCGCAAGTGGACGCCAGAAACCACTGCGATAGCGACCGGTTCTCTTACCGATCAACTGGTACGCCTGCGGAACCATCCCAGCGTTTTCGTGTGGCTTTACGGCAGCGACAACCCTCCTCCGCCCAAGATTGAAGACGCGTACCTGCAGGTCATCAAGCAAACAAATTGGCCGAACCCATCTCTCTCATCCGCGTCGGAAACACCCACCAAGATTACGGGCCGGTCCGGGGTGAAGATGTCGGGGCCTTACGACTACGTTCCGCCGAATTACTGGCTCGCCGACAAACAAGCAGGAGGGGCGTTCGGATTCAATACCGAAACCAGCCCCGGACCCGTGATTCCGACCCTGCCCAGCCTGAAGCGGTTTCTTCCCGCAGATCATCTTTGGCCGGTTGACGGTTACTGGAATTATCATGCTGGCGGGGAACGCTTCACCACCATCGGGAAATTTGTCAATGCCCTGAACCGACGCTACGGCAAGCCCACAAGCCTCGAAGATTTTCTGCGCAAGTCGCAAGCAATGAATTACGAGGCGCAGCGCGCAATGTTCGAAGCCTACGGCCGCAATAAGTACGAGTCCACCGGTGTGATCCAGTGGATGCTGAACAATGCCTGGCCCTCGATCATCTGGAATCTTTATGACTATTACCTGGTGCCATCGGGCGCTTACTTCGGATCCAAAAAGGCATGTGAGATGCTGCACGTGCAGTATTCTTACGATGACAATTCAGTTGCGGTGGTGAACGGCTTCGATCACTCATTCGCAGGTCTTAAAGTAAAAGCAACTATCTATGACATTGACGCACACGAGCGGGCTTCGCAGGATGCGACCCTCGCTGTGGCCGCCGATAGCAGTGTCCGCGCCCTCCAGCTAAAGCCTGTGGATGGCATATCTACCACTTACTTCTTGAAGCTGGAATTGCAGGATGCTGATGGCAAGCTGCTAAGCGAGAACTTTTACTGGCTCTCCACTACGCCGGACGTCCTCGACTGGGCGAAAAAACTCGACACGGTTTACACCCCGCAACGCGCCTACGCGGATTTGAGCGCGCTATCCGATCTGGCCCCGGCCTCGCTCACAGTCAGGAACACTGTCTCAGGATATGGTCAAGAACGGCTGCTGCACGCGTACGTCGAAAATCACAGCTCCACGATCGCATTCATGGTGCACCTGCGGGTTGCCAAAGGCGCGAACGACGATGATGTCGTCCCAATATTCTGGAGTGATAATTACGTTTCACTGCTGCCGGGGGAAAAACGTCAGCTTTCCGCTCACTTCAACGTTGATGCCGGAGAAGGTGCACTACTGCTGACCACCGATGGTTGGAATGTTCCGGCATCCCGCCAGCCAATCAACCTTGAGGACAATAACTGATGCGTGCTCTGTGGATTGTCGCTGCCCTTTGCGTGCTGGCCGTGTGCGCATGGCCGCAGACAAAATTGTCGCCTCGCTGGGAGGAGTTGACGGCAGATGATTTTCATAGTGCCATCCAGCAATCACGAGGCACTTGTGTGCTGCCATTCGGCATTATGGAAAAGCACGGCCCGCACCTGCCGCTGGGCACAGACCTGATGAACGTGCGTTACGCGGTGCTGACCGCCGTGCAAACTGATTTTGCGGTGGTTTTTCCCGAATACTATTTTGGACAGATCTTTGAAGCGCGGCATCAACCCGGTTCACTCGTATACAGCACTTCTTTACAGCTACAACTACTGCAGGAAACCACTGACGAGATGGCGCGCAATGGCTGCAAGAAAGTGATCATCGTCAATGGCCACGGCGGCAATGAACATTTGCTGCCTTACTTCGCGCAGACGCAGTTGGAGAAGCAACGCGATTACGTGGTTTACATCCTGCCGCTATTCGAGCCACCTGCCGGCGGGCCGGCGAAAAAAACGACCAACGATATGCACGCCGGGGAGACAGAAACTTCCGAGATGATGATTGCGCGTCCCGACCTGGTGCACATTGAACGATTGAACCAGGAGTCCGGCGCGGATTTAGCCCGTCTGAAGCTGCCCGACCCTCTGTATACGGCCATCTGGTGGTATGCAAGTTTTCCAAATCACTACTCGGGGGACGGCGCCGCGGCGACGCGGGAACTTGGCGAATACGACATGAATGCTTGGGTCGCGGGCATTCAGAGAGCCATCCGTGCGGTGAAAGCCGACGACGTAAGTTTGAAACTGCAGAACGAATTCTTTCAGAACGTGAAGCACTGATCATGGTGACCATCCGGGACGTGGCGAAGCAAAGCGGATTCTCTTCGACCACAGTTTCGATAGTGTTGAACAACGCTCCCCTTGCCCGGTACATTCCTGCCGTTACCAAGAAGCGCATTGAAAGCACGGCCAAGCGGTTGAGCTATCGTCCGAACCTGTTCGCCCGCTCTTTGCGCAGCCGCCGAAGCCACACCGTGGGTGTAATGGTTTTCGATATGACCGACCCGTTTTGTACGCCGGTACTGCGCGGCATCGAAAATTCTCTCTATCAGGCTTCGTTTCTTCCCATCCTGACCGACGTCCACAACGAACGTTCCCGTTTCGAGCGTTATCTGGAAATGCTGCTTGATCGCCGGGTGGAAGCGCTGATTGTCGTGGCAAACTGGCTGTTCGTGAACATTGACGTGCTGGGGGACCTCGAAAAGAGCAAGATTCCTACCGTGATGATAGGTAGGGAACTTAAGAATAATTCCATCAGCTCGGTCATTGTTGACAATGAGCTCGGCGCCTACCTGGGGGTGGAGCATCTGTACTCGCTCGGTCATCGCAAGATCGCGTTTCTCCGCGGGCCGAAGACTTTGACCGACAGTGCGCCGCGGTGGAAGGGGATCCGTTCGTTTGCAAAAAGCCAGGGCCTGGAAATAGATGCGCGTCTGGTCGCCGACCTTCCAGAGTCACGCGATCCCAATTCGAGCTTCGAGAGCGGTTACAAACTCACCGAGGAAATGCTCAGGACCAGGCGACCGTTCACCGCCCTGATGGCATTCGATGATATGACCGCATTTGGCGCCATGCGGGCTCTGACCATGGCAGGCAGACGCGTGCCGGAACAGTGTTCCGTGCTCGGCTTTGATGACATTGCAGCATCCAGCCTGTGCACGCCTGCGCTCACGACAGTTCGTCAGCCTATGGAAGACATGGGAGCGATGGCGGCCGGCATAGTTTTAGCGGGAATTAATGCAATGCGCGAAAAGCGCAGGCAGCCGGCAACCCATCGCAGGCTTGCGCCGCAGCTGGCGGCGCGGGATTCCACCCGGGAGGCATCTTAGGGCGGAGGCGGCAGAAGAATCGATTTTGTTCTTGACTCCAAATAGTGAAAAGGAACACTATTCATACGTTTTAATAAAACGATTCTCGAAAAACTAGTACCCCTGTAATCCAGAGCGGCGTTCGACGGAGTTTCCTATGAAGACCTGCTTTATAGCTCTCACTTTGTTGGTTTTATTTTCTTCTGCGAGGCTACTGGCGCAAGATTCGGCGTCGCTTACCGGAACCGTGACCGATGCCAGCGGGGCAGTTCTCGCGGGTGCGAAGGTGACCATCTCCAGTATCGAGCGCGGGCTGGATCGTACCGTCGCCACCAATACCGGCGGCGAATATCTTTTCCCGTCTTTGCCCATTGGTTCTTATGACCTCAGCGTAACTGCGCCGGGATTCAAAAGCTACAAAGCGAAAAATGTTGTCTTGCGGGTGGCGCAAAAAGCCCGCGTCGATGTTGCCCTCACCGTCGGCGGTGCGGTGGAGCAAGTCACGGTGGAGGGGTCCTGGGTCGCCCAGGTAGAAACGCAAAGCTCAGACCTTTCAGGGGTGGTCACGGGCAAGGAGATCACTCAACTGGAGCTCAATGGACGCAATTTCACCCAGCTCGCGACCCTGGTTCCGGGCGTGAGCAATCAGTCTGGACAAGACGAGGGCAAGGTCGGAATCTACGGCAATGTGGCCTTCAGCATGAATGGGGGCCGGACGGAATACAACAATTGGGAACTCGATGGCGGTGACAACATGGATAACGGCAGCAATACTTCCCTGAACGTCTATCCCAGCATCGACGCCATCGCGGAATTCCGCGTGCTGACTTCGAACTATGGCGCCCAGTACGGCCGCAACGGGTCAGGGACGGTGGAAGTCGAGACCAAGTCTGGTACGCGGGCATTCCACGGAGATGCGTACGAATTTGTCCGCAATGACATGTTCAATGCGCGAAACTATTTCGAGTCCACAGTCCCGTCTTATAAGAAAAACGATTTTGGATACACCGTCGGCGGCCCGGTTTACATCCCTGGGATTTATAACACCAATAAGCAGAAGACTTTTTTCTTCTGGTCACAGGAGTGGCGCCGGGAACGGGTTCCGACAGTATTCAATTCCCTCGTTCCTTCGGCGGAGGAACGTACTGGAAATTTCAATGATCTTTGCCCCAATCCCAACACTCTTTCATTTGCCGATTGTCCGCTGCAGCCGGCGCAAATTAATGGCGTAAACAATCCGACTGCAGGAATGCCGTTTCTCAACAATCAGGTCCCGGTCAGCCCGGTCGGCCAGGCTCTCCTCGCCCTGATCCCGGCCGCCAATGGCGGCGTGCCGGGTGCGGCAGTGTATAACGCATCTCCAGTAGAACCGACGAACTGGCGCGAAGAATTAATTCGTGTGGACCACAATTTCACTCCGAACCTGCGTGCCATGTTTCACTACGCGCACGATTCCTGGTTTACCATCACTCCCACAACGTTATTTGCTGGCAGCGCCTTTCCCACCTCCCAAACCAACTTCACGGGCCCTACAGTGAGCGTGCTGGCGCGCATTTCACAGACTTTTTCTCCTACGCTGCTGAACGAATTTACGGTCAGCTACACCACGGACCACATCATCACCAGCGCCACCGGATATCCCGATCCTAATGCGTGGCAGCGCCCGGCAAACTTCCCTATGGGATCATTTTTCAACAACGGTTTCGGTGGAAAGCTGCCTACGATCTCCCTGACCGGCAATAATGCCTATAACAACGGCTTTTATCAGGATCCCAACGGCGAGTGGCCGCAGGGAAATTACAACTCCAATCCCACCTACACTTATCGCGACAACGTCACCAAGATGATAGGAAGCCACAATCTGCAGATCGGCGCATATTTCGTCGCCGCGCAAAAAAACGAGTTGAGCGGACTTTTCATTAACGGCTCACTCGGCTTTGACATCTCCTCCTCAGTTTCGACCGGAAATTCATTTGCCGACCTCCTGATGGGACAAGTGGCGAGCTATTCCCAGGGAAGCAACGAGGTCAAGTTTTACAACCGTTACAAGATTCTCGAGCCCTATGTGCAGGATGACTGGCACGTCTCTCAAAAGCTGACATTGAATCTCGGCCTGCGCGTCAGCCTGTTCGGCACTTACCGCGAGCGCTACCAGCATGCTTATAACTGGGACCCAGCCGCCTACAACCCCGCCAATGCCCCGCAAATTGACGTCACCGGAACTATTACCGGCATTGCAGGAGCACTGGTGCCCGGCGTTGGCAATATGTTTGATGGACTGGTGCAATGCGGAGTCAACGGGGTTCCGGCGGGTTGCAGCAAGGGACATTTATTCAATCCCGCCCCGCGAATTGGTTTCGCATGGGATCCCAAAAATGACGGCAGGATGGCCATACGCGGCGGTTATGGAATTTTCTTCGAACATACCAACGGCAACGAAGCTAACACCGAAGGCATGGAAGGGCAGTCGTCTCCGCTGCTGCAATCGCCTACCGAGTACAACATTTCCGGATACCCGAATCTGGGCAACGCGGGAGGCGCGCCGGTCAACTTTCCTCTTACTTTTTATTCCATCCCCGGCAAAGCCGTGTGGCCTTATATGCAGCAGTGGCATTTGGATATACAGCGTGAAGTGGCTAAGGGTACGGTGGCAACAGTCTCTTATGTCGGCAGCAAGGGAACACACCTGGGCCGTGTCCGGGACATCAATCAGATTTATCCGGTGCCCAGCGCCCTCAACCCTTATAAGCCTGGAGAACCAATCGGGGGAATGATTGACCCATCCACAGGACTGCCATCCCACGATGATTGCGGCACGCAAACCACTCCCAGCGGCGTGCCCATTACCGGGCAGGCTTTAACTAATCTCATGGTCGCCTGTGGGGCCGACCCTGACCCCTTCCGTCCGTTTTATGGGGTGGGCAGCGTTACCCGGCTGGAAAATACAGCCTCGTCCACCTACCACGCATTGCAAGCGTCGCTGCGGAAGAGTGTGGGCGCATTGCAGATCAATGGCTCCTATACTTACAGTCACTCAATTGACGATGCCTCCAGCCGTTACGACTCGGGGTTGACCAATTCTTACGATCCGGCCGCCAGCCGGGCGAGTTCTGCCTTTGACATCCGGCACATGATCAACGTTGGTTATGTTTATGATTTGCCATTTTTCAGAGGACACGGATTAAGTCACACCCTTCTGGGAGGATGGCAATATTCCGGCATTGCAAGCTGGCAGACGGGCACGCCTTTTGGCGTCATCAACGGCGGATTTTTTCCCGATAATGCCGGCGTTGGCGGCGCTTCCGGCGTGGTCGCCGGATCCTACGCTGACTTGATCGGAAATCCGAGGTCAGGGATTCCGCCCGCCAGTGAAGCCGCGCAGGTGGGTTTTGCAGGTTTGCTCTACAATCCGGGAGCTTATGCCGCACCCCGCGGCTTGACCTTTGGGGATTCAGGCAGAAATTCGCTCCGCAACCCGAGCCGCACGAATTTTGATATGGCTTTGTTCAAGCACTTCGCAATTACCGAAAGCAAGGCCTTCGAATTCCGTGTCGAGGCATTCAACATTTTCAACCACACCGAATTCGCTCCTATTGCTGGGGACGGTGGTTCTGCTACCTACAACGGGGGCCCCAGCTCGGGCACCAACAGTATGAGTTGTTATGGCGGACCGAATAATTCGGCCGGTGACCCGGGTTGCGTGAGCGGGTCGCCTTTCCTGCACCTGGGCGCGGCACATCTTTCCCGCATATTGCAATTGGGGGCGAAGTTCATTTTCTGAAGCAGGAATGACGAAACCTCCGGCTTAAATCAAGCTCTGGCGGTACCTCCACCTCATCGCTGGATTGAGGATTTTAAATGGGGGTCTAACCTCGGCGTGGCATCGCATCCATCTCTCGTACAATCGAGATTGTGCCCTTAGGTTCCGCAACGCGTTGGGCCGCCGAC
>JAFAWN010000189.1 GCA_019241735.1 Terriglobales bacterium | reverse complement strand
GGATTTTGAAATCGACGTGAGATCGGGCCTGGCCGCCGAGGCGATGCAGACTAAAAAGCCGTGTTCGGGAAATACTGATGCAGTGGATGCGCGCTTCGTCACTCACTTCGGCGCTCCGCAAGACGATCAAATTCGCTTCCTTCCCCTGCTGCTGAAAGATAAAGTCGCAGCACTGCTCTATGCGGATTCTGGAAACGGCAATGCGACTACGAAAATGGACGGAGCGGCGCTCGAACTTCTGGTAACTGCCACTGGCGCATGGTTGGAAGTGATCTCGTTGCGGAAGCAGGCTTCAAAGGAAACAGCCCAGGAAGACCGGCCGGAGGCCACGACATCCTCACAGTCCTCCCAACCGCATTCAACCCAATCGCATTCAGCCTCACACGCTCCAGCACAGGCTCCGGCACCGTCTTTTTCAGATCCTTTCGCCGCTCACTCGCCAGTCCACACGACTGCTGTTCCACCCCCAGCCGCTAAAGTTGCACTGGCTGAAACCGCACTTGCTGTGGCAGCAATTGCAGAGGTATCCTCAAGTTCGGCATCTGGCGCCGCAGTTGCTCCGGCCGTAGATGCATTCGCGGGCTTGTCTGCCGAAGATGCAGAGACCCATCGCAAGGCGCAGCGCTTTGCCCGTCTCCTGATCGATGAAATCAAGCTCTACAATCAGGGAAAGGTCACGGAAGGGCGAAAGAACAAAAACCTTTACGATCACCTGAGAGAAGACATCGAGAAGAGCCGGGCAACTTATCAGAAACGTTTCAGTCAATCCGCGGCGGGAAGCGCCGACTACTTCAACCATGAGGTTGTGCACATTCTCGCAGAGGGCGACGTTAGGCTTATGGGCGCCAACTTTCCCGCCAGCTCTTAACTGGGAAAGCTCCACAGTAAATATTCCTCATTCATAAATTCCGGATTCAGAAGATAATTGAAAAACGTGTCCGTCACTGTTTTCCGGCAATCGCTTTTTCTGCTGATATTCTCTGCTTTCTGTAGGAGCCCAGTGGCATGCGGATGGGCCGCCGCCCAGTCCACCGGCGACTCAACTTCCAGCCAGGTATCGGTTCCGGCAAATCCCCCGGCTCCAGCAAATCCACCGGCTGGGAAGATTTCCAAAAAATCCAGGAAAGCCTCCAAAAAGCATATCGCCTCTCCGCGCCTCCGGCGGATGCGGCAGGCATTTGTTGCGTCCGCCAGTCTCAAGCCCATGGCTCGGCAGTTGCTGCAAGACCGCTCCCCTGCGGCCTACAGCGGGGTGGAGGCATTTGCCCTCGCTCATGCCCGGGACGACGCTGGCGCGCTAGCCTGGCTGGTCGTCGGATATGGGCGCATCCTCGATCATGATTATGCCAAAGCCATCGATCCACTTAGTCATGCCAAGCCGCGAGCTGGTGAGCTCGAAGACTACGTTGCCTACGACCTCGGCTACGCGTACCTCGAGACAGGCCATCTGGCCGAGGCGATCGCAGTTCTAAATGGCTTTGAAAAAACCTACCCTGACTCGCTCTTAATCCGCGATGCGCAGCTTGCATATGTAAATGCGCTACTGGCAGAAGGCCGGGGGCAGGAGGGCATTGCGGCGCTGGAGGCGGTGCGCCAGCCAGTGCGCGCCGACTTTGAGCTTGCCCTCGGCCGATGCTACGCCGCCGCTGGAGACACAACCAAGGCGGCCGCGACTCTCCAGCATATATATCTCAGCATGCCTCTCAGCCCGGAAGCAGGCCAGGCCGAAGCGGAATTGAAGAAGCTTTCTGCCGCCACTGTCGTTCCAGCGCCTGCGGTCAACGATCTACGTATGCGCGCTGATCTGCTGGCGCGGGGCAAGCGGTTCACCGAAGCGGCGCACGAATACGCCGCCCTGCTGGATCAATCAAGCCCCGCGGATCGGCCCTTAATTCAGTTGGCGATGGCGTCGGCACTGCGGCACGCCGGCCAGAACAGGGAAGCAAAGCAAGTCCTGGAATCAATTCCAAATACCCCAGCGGAAATCAATGCCGAGCGCTTATTTAATCTGGCGGAAATTGCGCGAACGTCCAACGACGATGCGGAATTCCTGCGGCTTTTGGATCAATTGCGGCAAGCCGCTCCCGCCAGTTCATGGCTGGAACAGGCTCTGCTTTCGGCCGCGAATATCTATCTGCTGCGGCGAGACTTCGACCACGCGATTGATTGCTTCCGCGAATTGGCCCAGCGATTTCCGAATGGCAGTCATGCGCCGTATGCGCATTGGAAAGCTGCATGGCTGACTTTGCGCCAGGGACGAAATGCGGATGCGAAAGCCGCTTTCGAGCAGCAGATCGCCCTCTATCCCGCATCCGGTGAAGTTCCCGCTGCCTTGTACTGGAGAGCGCGCCTCGCCGAAGAAGACAACGATCCGGCTATGGCGCAGGCTTATTACCAAAAACTCTCGAGCCGATTTCGAAATTACTATTACGGCGATCTGGCCAGGCAGCGGCTATCGAAAATACCGGCTGCGCCAGCAGTGCAGCAATACGCCCTGCTGGATCGCGTCCCGCCGCTGGACAGTGTAAAAGTGACAGCGGATCTACTACCTGCGGACAATCTGCGGATACAGAAGGCTCAACTGCTGGAGAACGGCGCCCTGCTGGATTTTTCAGTGCGGGAGCTTCGCGGCGCCGCCGAGCAGGACAAAGGGAACTGGCTTCCTGCGGAAACTGCCCGTCTTTACCGCGACGCCGGCCGCTTTGATATAGCTATCGAAGTGTTGAAGCGGGCCGCGCCCAACTACTTCGCTGTCGATCTGCCCAATTTGCCGCGCGCGTATTGGGAGGGCCTGTTCCCTAAGCCTTACTGGGGTGATTTAACGAAATTTGCTGCGGCAAATGCATTGGACCCTTATCTGGTAGCGTCGCTGATTCGTCAGGAGTCCGAATTTAATACTAACGCGGTGTCGCGCGCCAATGCCGTAGGTCTCATGCAGTTGCTCCCGAAAACAGCGAAGAAGGTGGCAAAGGAAGTGAAGATGAAACACTTTAATGCCGCCCAACTATTCACTCCCGCAATCAACCTCCAGCTCGGGTCACGGTATTTCCGCGCCATGGTGGATAAATTCGGCGCCTTCGAATACGCTCTCGCAGCTTACAATGCCGGCTCCGACCGGGTGCAGGAGTGGCAACAACAGGCGCACTATCGGGATCCGCAGGAGTTTGTCGAATCCATTCCGTTCACGGAAACGCGGGAATATGTTCAGGCTATCCTGCGAAATGCGAATGTTTACCGCCAGCTTTATGGCGCGCCGTAAAAAGTCAGTTAGAGATGATCTTCTTCGGAAAGGTGAGTGGGCGCATTTTCTTGGTTCGACTTCGTGAACAATATTTCGGCCACCAGTAGGATCGCGCCCACTACGATGGCGCTATCGGCGAAATTGAAAGCCGGCCACTGGTACTGCCGGATATAAAATAGAAGAAAATCCACCACGCTTCCCCGCAACACTCGGTCCCAGAGATTGCCGACCGCGCCCCCCAGGATCAGTGCCAGCCCTATTCCGGTGGTGGTCATGCCATGGGCGCTCCTCCAGAGAAGAGCCGAGACCACCACCAGCGCAGTAATTGAAAACAAAATCAGCAGCCCGGATTTCAAAGCTGACGGCGAATCCGCAAACAATCCAAACGCAGCGCCGCGATTTTCCACGTGGGTGATGCGAAACAATCCCGGAATGATTTGAATTCCGTCATACAGTGAAATATTTTTGGCCACCACCCACTTGGACGCGCGATCCAGTAAGAGCACAAAGAATGCGATTAGGAAATAAAATTTTCGCATGATGGGTGGGAAGAAGACGTTGCCGCCAGCCTCAAGCCGCGAAGACTCACGCGACGCCTGACATCTGCTTCAATGCCGCACTACAACGCTCGCAAACCGTCGGATGCACTGGGTCTTCACCGACTCTTACCGAATAATTCCAGCAGCGCTCGCATTTTTGCCCGGGAGCCTTGAGCACCTGCACTTCAATTCCGGTGTTTCCATTTCCTGCCGGGCTTTGGGCCACGTCAACCCCGGAAACGATGAACAGATATCGCAACTGGTCCTTGTACCGCTCCAGCAGAGAGTAAGCCGGGTCACCAGTTGTCAGTTGCAGCCGGGCCTCAAGCCCGCCTCCAATTAGTTTGCCGGCCCGCGCTTCCTCCAAAGACTTGAGCACTACATTCCGGATTTCACGAAGCTGCTGCCATTCGGCGTCCAGCTTTTCCCATCCCGCGATAGTGAAGAGATCTCCGGCGATGTGCTCCGGCGTCCAGAACTTCTCCAGGTGAACACTTTCCCGCCGCCCGGGCACCCGCGGAAGCTGCTGCCAGATTTCATCGGCGGTAAAACTGCTCATAGGTGCGAGCAGGCGCACTAGGGATTCGCCAATGATCCACAGCGCGGTTTGCGCGGAACGGCGCATCCGGGATTTTGTGGCGGCGGTATAAAGCCGGTCTTTTAGGATATCGAAATAAAAGGCGCTGAGATCCACTACGCAAAAATCATTAATGCGATGGTAAACCTTGTGGAATGCGAACTGCTCATACCAGTCAGTTACCGCTCTGCTGACGGCGGCGGTCTGTCGCAGCAGAAACTGGTCGAGCGGCTGCATTTCGAGCAGAGGGACGGCATCCTGCTGCGGATCGAAGTCGTACAGATTCCCGAGAATGTAGCGGAATGTATTGCGGATTTTGCGGTAATTGTCCGCTACCCGCTGCATCAGATGCTCTGAGCAGGTGACATCTTCGCGGAAATCTACGGAGGATACCCACAGCCGGACAATCTCCGCGCCCATGCGTTCGGCGATGTCCACGGGATCCACAACATTGCCCTCCGATTTCGACATTGGACGGCCGTGCTCGTCGAGCGTCCAGCCACTGGTTAATACCGCGCGGTAGGGAGATTTGCGCTGGATGCCCATAGCGCAAAGCAGGGAAGAGTGAAACCAGCCGCGGAACTGATCGCCGCCCTCTACATATAGGTCCGCGGGCCATGGCAAATCTGGCTCATGGCCGAGGACTGCGGCCTGGCTGGATCCGGATTCGAACCAGACATCGAGGATGTCGGTTTCTTTTTTGAATTTTTCCCCGACGCATTTCGCGCACGTCGCTCCCGCGGCGAGCGAGTCAGCCTCAGTCGAAAACCAAGCATCGGCCCCGGCCCGCTCGAACAGCGCAACCACTTTGGCATTAACGGCAGCATCCTTCAACGGGGTGCCGCAGTTTTCGCACAGGAAGATCGCGATCGGGACCCCCCATATGCGCTGCCGCGAGATGCACCAGTCCGGCCGGTTGGCGATCATATTCGAAATTCGTTCTTCGCCCCACGCCGGGTCCCACTTCACCCGTTTGATTTCTTCCAGGGTGAGCTGACGCAGCGTCCCGCCCTTCATCTGGGTTTCCATGGAGATGAACCACTGCTCGGTCGCGCGAAAGATGATGGGATTATGGCAGCGCCAGCAATGAGGATAAGAATGCTCCAGCTTCTCCTGATGCATGAGCGCGCCGCGTTTGGTCAGCAATTCGATAATCGGTTGGTTGGCCGTGAAAACTTTTATTCCATCGTATTCCGGCAAGCCGTTGCGGATTATCCCGGCCTCGTCCACGTTAGTGGTGATTTCAAGTCCATATTTCACGCCAGTGGCAAAGTCTTCCGCTCCGTGCGATGGCGCGGTGTGGACTACGCCGGTGCCGGTGTCCATGGTCACGTAATCGGCCAGCACTCCGACAATGTTGCGCTCCAGAAACGGATGTCCATAGCTGGAATACTCGAGCCTCTTCCCCGGGAACCGCGCCAGTTCCTGCCGTTCACTCAGTCCCACTTTTTCTGCAAACTCGTGCGCCAGCTTGGCGGCCACGATATACACCTCCTCGCCTGATTCTAGGGCAACATAATCCTCATCGGGATGGAATGCGACCGCCATGGATGCTGGGAGCGTCCACGGCGTGGTCGTCCAGATAACCGCAAACACTTTTTTCCCCGCGAGCGCCGGATCAAGCTTTGCCGGATCATGTTTCAACAGGTACTTCACCCAGATCGATGGGCTGGTGTGGTTTTCATACTCGACTTCGGCTTCGGCCAGCGCGGTTTTGTCGCACATGCACCAGTAAACCGCCCGCAGACCTTTGTATACGAACCCCTGTTCAAAAAAACCATAGAGCGTGCGCACCACTGCCGCCTCATATTGCGGTTCCATGGTGGAGTATGGACGGTCCCAGCGGCCCAGAATCCCCATGCGCTTGAATTGCCCGCGTTGCAGGTCGAGATATTTCTGCGCGTAATTGCGGCACTCGCGACGCACATCGACCGCCTGCATCTGAAGTTTCTTGCCGCCCAGTTGCTGGTCCACTTTGATTTCAATCGGGAGCCCGTGGCAGTCCCAGCCGGGAACATACGGCGCGTTAAATCCCGCCATAGTTTTCGACTTTACGACGAAATCTTTGAGGCACTTGTTAAGCGCATGGCCGAGGTGGATGGGCCCATTGGCGTACGGTGGGCCATCGTGCAAAACGTAAACCGGCGAGCCTGCCCGTTCTTTCCGGATCTGTTCGTACAAGCCGATTTCGTTCCATCGGGCAAGAATCTTCGGCTCGTTCTGCGGCAGGCTGGCCTTCATGGGGAAAGCCGTCTTAGGCAGGTTGATGGTGGATTTCAGGTCCATTTCGTATTGCTCTTTAAGCGGACGCAAATGATTGATTCAGTTATCTTAAATTAAAGGGCGGAATCGGGGTGGCTGCTTACGGTAGTGTGCTTTAATCCTCAACATTCAGCAGCTTACGGTGGGAAAAGCTTACAATTTGGGAGGCGACCTTTGACCTCTTCGAGCATCTAAAAAGATAAGATTTTTGCGATTACCGGAGTTCAGAGGGCGGAACCCGGAAAGTATGCACTTCCGGAGCAACGAAGCAGTAGCATGGATCATCAACCTATTGGATCACTAACTTTATTAAGCAGGCTGGAGTTCAATTTCGAGTCCAGCTTCCCGCGTGCTTGTAGCTCGATATGCCGACATTAGAAGATCTTAAGCCGTACACCGAACAACCCGAGCTCGACTTGCTGCTGTCGTCAGAAACCATCGGACAGCCGCTGTGGAAGTCGCTGTTCCGGAATCTGAACGATTTCTTTTTCCCCAAGAAACTGCCGCCGCTGGTCCTGACGTCGAAGCCGGTCCCGGTGAGGGATATTTGGGGTTTTTACGATTATAAGAAAAACGGCGTACTGGGTTCAGTGGTCGTGCACATTATTGCGGTGGCGGCAATCATTGGGATCACGCTTCTCGGACGCCGGGTGGTGCAACAGATTACCCACCCCTCAACCGTTACTCTGATCGCGCCCAGTGATATTCCTCCACTGCCGCCCTCGAAGACGACTGCAGGCGGTGGTGGTGGCGGTGGCGACCGCGATAAATTCCAGGCGCCCAAGGGCAAATTGCCCAAGCTAGCGATGGAGCAAATTACTCCGCCTGCCGTCGTGGTCCGCAATGATCATCCCAAGCTGGAGGTTGAGCCGACCGTGGTGGTTCCGCCGCAGATCAAGCTGGCCATGAAAGCGCCAACGCTCGGAGATCCCATGTCGCACCTGCCCTCCGGCCCCCCATCGAACGGGACGGGTTATGGCGGCGGCATTGGCTCTGGCTCCGGCGGTGGAGTAGGTTCCGGCAGCGGTCCTGGAGTGGGGCCGGGAAGTGGCGGAGGAATCGGCGGTGGCGTGTTCAGAGTGGGTGGGGGAGTTTCCGCCCCGAAGGCAACATTCCAGCCGGATCCCGAGTATTCGGAAGAAGCGCGTAAAGCCAAGTATCAGGGAACGTGCCTTTTGTCGTTGGTTGTGGGCCCGGATGGCCTGCCCCGCGACGTTAAGGTCGTGCACACTCTTGGCCTTGGGCTTGACGAAAAAGCCATCGAAGCCGTCAGGACCTGGCGTTTCGATCCTGCTAAAAAAGATGGCAAAGCAGTGGCATCGCTGATCAACGTCGAAGTAGTTTTCCGCCTCTACTAAAATCAATCAGGCCGGGCTCGTCGCCATTTTCAGCGAGGGGAAAGCCTCGCCTGAATCCTGCACTACTTTTGCTACAATCACTCATCGTGCCCACCTCGCCTTTCACCGATGTTCCCACCGCGATTGAAGAAACCCGCGCTGGACGCATGCTGGTCGTCGTAGATGATGAAGACCGTGAAAACGAAGGCGACCTTACCTTGGCCGCGGAAAAAGTCACCCCCGAAGCCATCAACTTCATGGCCCGGCATGGACGCGGCCTCATCTGCCTTGCCATGACCCCGGAACGACTCGAACATCTGCGAATTGGCCCCATGAGCGTCGAGAATACTTCCAACTACGGCACTGCGTTTTGCGAGGCGATCGATGCGCGGGACGGGGTCACTACCGGGATTTCCGCCTACGACCGTGCCCGCACGATCAAAGCTGCCATTGATCCCGCCACCCGTCCGGCCGATCTTGCCCGTCCCGGCCACGTATTTCCCCTGCGCGCCCGCAAGGGTGGGGTCCTAGTCCGCGCCGGACAAACCGAAGCCGCAGTCGATCTGGCACGTCTGGCAGGACTCATTCCTGCCGGCATCATTTGTGAAATCATGCGCGATGACGGGAGCATGGCGCGAGTTCCCGACCTGGTCGAGTTCTGCAATCTTCACGGCATGAAAATGCTCACCGTAGCTGAGCTCATCCGTTACCGCATGCAGCACGAGCGTTACGTGCATCGGGTGGGCGAGGCGATGATCTCGACGCCGTATGGCGACTTTCGCCTTATCGCATACACCAGCGAAGTGGATGGCGGTGAATCCCACCTCGCACTGGTGCGCGGGGACATCGAAGATTCCGGCGAAGCAGTTTTGGTTCGCATGCACTCGCACTGCCTGGTCGGTGATGTGTTCGGATCGACTGCCTGCGAGTGTCGCGCCATAGTGGACGGTTCTCTGCGTGCCATTGCGCATGAAGGACGCGGGGCACTTATTTATTTGCACCAGACATCGAAAGGATTCTCGGTAGAGCAGATCGGAGAGCGCAATGCGCTGGGATTCCATCGCGATCCGTCAACTTCTGCTCAGGCAGAAGTCCTGCGGGCAGATGCGCAAAAACCCGAAGCGCAGCGAAAACAACAGCGTGAAATCGGAATCGGCGCGCAAATATTGTCTGACCTAAACCTCCGGCGTATTCGGCTGCTCACCAATCATCCCCGCAAGAAAGTACCGGCACTCGAAGGCTTCGGAATCGAGATTGTTGATCAAGTTCCCGTTTCTGCCGGAGAAACAGCTGCAAAAACCTCTCTCAATAGTTCGCTGCCAAATTTTCGCTGAGCTCTCAGCTCCTCCAACTGTGACAAACTAAGAACACGATGGCGCGATCCGAAAGCTCCAGCGTTGGCGGACACGCGGCTTTCTCGCATCCGGATTTCGTGGTCTATATTGTGGCGCGATGCTTCATAATCCTCGCCCTCGAGATGCAATCGGTCGCCGTTGCCTGGCAAGTTTATGAAATTACCCGGCGGCCGCTCGATCTTGGATACGTTGGCCTCGCCCAGTTCCTTCCCGGCTTCTTGTTGTTTCTGCCTTCGGGGCACGCCCTGGATCGTTTCGACCGCGGCCGGATTCTTCTGCTCTGTTACGGCGGATTCGCCGTCTGCTCCGCGTTATTGTTGGAACTCGCCTGCCGCGGTCCCGCCTCGGTGCGCCCGATTTATGCCACCTTAATTCTGCTGGGAGCGGTGCGCGCGTTCAACGGGCCTGCCGGCCAGGCAATACTGCCGCAACTGATTCCGGAAGAACATTTCCCCAACGCCGTCGCCTGGGCCGCCAGCGCCCGAACGAGCGCCACCATCCTGGGGCCGGCTGCCGGCGGAATCATCTATGCGATCTTCCATGGCCCCGCGGCGGTTTACGTTGCGGCAGTGTCTTCGTCCGCGATAGCAGCAGTTTCCATGCTGCGCATAAAAGCCCGCCCGCAAGCTGCTCGTGAGCCGGTCACTTTGACCACTGTGCTTGCGGGGCTGCGCTACATCCGGATCAAGAAGATCATCCTCGGCGCCATACTGCTCGACCTGTTCGCGGTTTTATTGGGCGGGGCTGTCGCTTTGCTGCCGGTGTACGCCCGCGAAATTCTCCACACCGGGCCCTGGGGGCTGGGAGTGTTGCGCAGCGCTCCGGGCGTCGGAGCAGCGGCCATGGCGGCGCTGCTTGCTTACCGGCCCCTGCAACGGCGCGCCGGCGTAACTATGTTTCTGTGCGTTACTGGTTTCGGGGTTTTCACCATCGTCTTCGGTCTCTCCCGTAATTTCTACCTCTCTTTTTTCGCACTGTTAATGGTCGGCGCTACTGACATGGTGAGCGTAATCATTCGCAGCACCCTGATTCAGCTCGCCACCCCGGACGCCATGCGCGGACGTGTAAGTTCCGTGAACATGCTGTTTATCGGCGCCTCCAACGAATTTGGAGAATTCGAATCCGGCCTGACCGCGGCCTGGTTTGGAACCGTCCCCGCAGTTATTTTGGGCGGCGTCGGGACTCTGATCGTTACCGCCATTGCCGCCTGGCGCTTCCCCGAACTTCGCCAGGTCAATCGGCTCGCGGGCGATTTAATGCCTAAGGACGAACATTAGCCGGATCATGCATTCGTTCCTTTTCCGAAGCAAGGGCTCAAGCGGCCGGCACAAAAGTCACAATTTGTGACAACTTACCTGATGCTCGACTACAATCCAACTGGTGGCGATTGCAAAAAAGAAGACCGGCTTTGATCCCGGCATGTTCCTTGCAGGAATCGGGAAGGGACGCACCGTCGTCTCGTTTAAGAAAAAGCAGAATATATTTGGCCAGGGGGACCAAACCGACTCCGTTCTCTACATCCAGAAAGGCAAAGTCAAACTCACCGTGGTCTCGAGCACCGGGAAAGAGGCCACAATCGGAATCTTGGGCGAAGGCGATTTTCTGGGCGAAGGCTGTCTCGCCGGGCAAGTGCTTCGCATGGGATCGGCAGTTGCAATTACCGATTGCGTGCTACTGCGCGTCGAAAAGCAGTCCATGATCCAGGCGCTGCACCGCGAACATTCCTTCTCCGACATGTTCGTGGCCTACCTTCTCGCCCGCAACATTCGTTATGAGGAAGATCTCATCGATCAGCTTTTTAATTCCAGTGAAAAGCGGCTGGCGCGCGCACTTTTGCTGCTCGCTCATTTCGGCAAAGAAGGCGTTCCTGAGACCGTCGTCCCCAAAATCAGCCAGGAGACGCTGGCGGAAATGGTTGGCACCACCCGCTCCCGCGTCAGTTTTTTCATGAACCGCTTCCGCAAGCTTGGATTCATCCACTACAACGGCGCCGGGCTACAGGTCCACAGTTCGCTGCTGAACATCATCCTTCACGATTAACTCAGCGGCCATTACCGCGCGCGAGCCTGGCCGGATTCAGCAACGCTCCACATTCCAGGCAACAGCTCTTTAATCGCGAAGTGATCCGTCCGCACGCAGGACACATCCTCTGCTCCCCCGAGCGCGCGAATTTCGCTTTCTTGCCCGAAGCTGGCCGCTTCCGATGGCGCCCCCACGAAGTTTCGATACGGGCAATCAGCGCTCGAAAGCCTGGTCCGAGCAGACGGCGCAGGAACATAGACTTTCATTGTGCGCGGATGGGGTACGAAATAGTGTGCAATTGTGCTCAGTTGTTGCGTTCTGAACTGATTATGATACTGATTACGAGACTCCCCACATCAGATAGCCTGGGTTAAATCGCTCGTCTGCGGTATCCTCATTGAGGGCATTGGATAAAAATAGTTATGGAAAAGGAAAAAACGATGAAGATGAAGAAGACCTTACCGATGGTTTCGCTGTTGATGATCAGCTTTGTCAGTTTGGCGGCAACTCAAGCTTGGGCAGGTTCGGCACGCCAGGATTCGGTTGAACGCCTGCGCAATTCCGTTGAGGTTCTGCATGCCATCATGAACACTCCCGACAAAGGTATCCCGGAAGAAGTTTTGAGCAATGCAAAGTGCATCGCCGTGGTCCCGCATCTGGTTAAGGCGGGATTTATTTTCGGCGGTAAACATGGCCGTGGCGTCGCATCCTGCCGCACCGCAACGGGCTGGAGCGCTCCCGGCTTTATTTCGGTTGGCGGCGGAAGCTGGGGGTTGCAGATCGGGGTCGAAGGGATTGATCTGGTCATGCTGGTGATGAACGACCGCGGCATGCAGCACCTGCTTTCCTCCAAATTTCAGCTGAGCGGCGAGGGATCCGTGGCTGCCGGTCCCGTGGGCCGTCACGCCTCCGCCGGCACTGACTGGAAATTGAACACCGAAATGCTGACTTACTCGCGCTCCAAGGGTGCATTCGCAGGCTTAACGCTGGAGGGCGCGGTCGTAGAACAGGATGCTGACTCCACAATCGCCATCTACGGAAAAGACGTGCCGTTCCGTGCCGTGCTTTCCGGCAAGGTACCGCCGCCTCGGACCGCTGTGTCTTTCATGGCGGCGCTAAGCCAGGCAGGGCATCAAGCCGCCGCTGCCGACGCCAATGAAGATAAACACTAGAAGGCCGGTAAGCGGCTAATTACCGGCGCTTAGATTGTATGGATCGTCAGGAGAGAACCCTGGCGATCCATATTTTTTGGGGTCTCGGCGGTTGATGATATTTGTCGTCTTGGAAGCCTTCTTCTAAGACGAAGGCCGCGGCGGCGTCACTGTCGGAGTCAGGTTGTGGTTGGGCAGCGAGACCTCTACCTCGACCTGAGTATTTTTGGGAAACACTACGTCCTGACCCTGCGCGATGAACCTTGTGTAAACCGTGCGCCCAGCGGCGGCCATCCCGATCGTTCCGGCGACGATTTTCGAGCGGGTGAAAATTGACACCACCCGAGTGACCAGCCCAAACCCGTTGCTCGCGGCGGCGCTACGGCCAACATTCGCGTCTTCATCGAGCAGGGCAGAGGTGGCCAGCAAGCCTAGAGTCAGCGGCGCCATAAGCCCTTTGTTGGAATCTGGCTCAACTCCGCCTTCGGCATCGAGCCTCAGTTTTCCGTTGTTGGCCGCATCCACCGCCGCTGGCACGCCGGATATTCGCTGGCCCGCGCCCTGCGAAAAATCCAACTGGTTGAAGGTGAAGCGGAGAGCGCCGCTCTTTCCCCATCTCTGCGAACGGCGCGCCCGCAGCACTTTACCTCGCAGCGTCGCGCCTTGCGGAATTTCTATCTGGCCATTATGGTCGAGCAGGGGCTCCGTCACCATCGCCAGTACCGCGTCTCCTTGCTTCGCCGTCTTGGAACTTAGTTCATCCTGTAACTGCGCCCGCAAAATGGCCGTCGCTTCCAAACCCTTCGCAGGCTTCGCTGCCTGTTTAACGCCGGCCTTGGACGCGTCCGCCACCGTCAGTTCTGGAGTCCGCGCCAGGATCACATCGTATTGAGTTCCGGCGGCGAGCTTCTCCGGATGCCAGGGCAGTTGCGAGAACATGAATGCCTTTAGCCGGTCCATCTTCCCGGATGCCGTGAATGTGCTTACGGTGCGGTCCTTCTGGTCTTTCGCTTTCGCCTTGAGGCGCTGAAACAATCCCGGGCGCTTTCTTTTGCCCGGACTTTGAAAGCGGACCACCGTGGTCCCATCTTGTGCGGGCAAGGCCGCCAGCTTCACCAGATTTCCAGAGCCCAGATCGACGGTGTCAAACTGGATTGTTGCCTCATGGAGCGGCGTGAAATCACCCTGACTCATCGCGGAAATCCGTCGTCCACGCGACGCCGGACTCAGCGCGGCAATCTTGCCCGTGACCAAAGCCCCTGCGGGTATCACGATCTTATTTTCGTCGTAGAGCGGTTGGATGGTATGCGCGCGCACTACCGCGCCCGCCTTCATTTTCACTGCTGAGTTGAGTTCCACCCGCAGCATGGGCGTAGCCGGTGCGAGTTTCTCGTCACTTTGGCCATGGGCGGCGCCGACCCCTAAAGCCGTCAGGGAAGCCCCGACCAGTACGCAACTTAAAGGAATAGAGAGGGTTGACGAAAGACGCATCGCTGGCTCCGCCCCGATTTTATTCCCCGCCCAAAGCCCCGTCTAGCGTCGTTTTCCGGCCTTAATATGCCTTTAAGCTGTCCGGTTTGCCGAGTACCTGATTACTCGACGGTCCCGAAGTGCTTCACATCTTCCGGCCCTTCTTGCGTCTCGACCGGACCTTGTCCCTGCACTTGCACCCGGATCTGCTCGACGATGTCAGGATTCGCCAGGGTGGAAATATCCCCGACGTTCATGTGATTAGAAATTGCCGCCAGCACGCGTCGCATGATCTTTCCCGACCGCGTCTTGGGCATATCGGGGACAATCTGCACCGTCTTCGGACGCGCGATCTTCCCAATCATGGTCTCAATCGTCTGCGTCACTTTCGCTTTCACATCCGCGGGGCTGGCTTTGATTCCGGGTTTCAATGAAATGTAGATCTCCGGCATCCGGCCCTTGATCTCGTCCACCACCGGGACCACGGCAGCTTCGGCAACCTCATCCACCGTCAAGCACGCCGATTCCAGCTCCTTGGTTCCCAGCCGGTGCCCGGCGACGTTGATCACGTCGTCCACCCGGCCCAGAATTCTCAAATATCCATCGGCTGCCATGAGCGCGCCATCGCCGGCGAAGTAAGGCCAGTCTTTCCAGTCTTTGCTTTGGGGATTCCGGCAATATTTCTGGTAATACTGCCGGACGAACCGCTCGCGGTCACCCCAGATCGTCTGAATGATCCCCGGCCACGGGTTTCTGATGCAAAGATTTCCCGCCTTGCCTGATCCTGCCTGCATCTCCTGGTTATCTTCGTCGTAAATGATGGGGTAGATTCCCGGGACGCCCGGCCCCGCGCTCCCCGGCTTCATCGCGTCCAGCGCGGGTTTGGTGCTGCACAGAAAACCTCCGGTTTCAGTCTGCCACCAGGTATCCACGATCACCGCTTCACCCTTGCCCACGACTTCGTAGTACCACTTCCACACTTCGGGCTCGATTGGCTCGCCCACTGTGGTCATATGCTTAAAGTGAAAATCATATTTTTGTGGCTCATCGAACCCGGCTTTTCTCAGCATTCGTATCGCTGTGGGCGAAGTGTGAAAGATGTTCACATCCAGCCGCTCGGCAATTTTCCATGGCCGCGCCGCGCTGGGATAATTCGGCACCCCTTCGTAGATCACGCTGGTCGCCCCCAGCGCCAACGGGCCGTAAACGATGTAGGAATGCCCGGTGATCCATCCAATGTCCGCCATGCACCAGTACACGTCTTCCGGCTTGATGTCCTGAAAATATTTGGACGTGCCGGTTACATATGCAAGATATCCGCCGGTACGGTGTTGACAGCCCTTGGGCTTCCCCGTAGTGCCGCTGGTGTACATCAAGAACAGGGGAGCTTCGGCATCCATCGCTACGGGCTGGATTTTTTTGCCGCGGAAATTCTTCAGCACCTCGTCAACAAAAAAATCTCTGCCCTCGACCATCGGTGTCACGGAGCCGTATTTTCCTGGGTAGCGACGCCATACCAGCACCTTGTCGATGTTCTGGCCTTCACGCCGCGCGCTCTCCACTGCAACTTCCGCCGAGGATTTGTGGTCGATCAATTTGCCGCCACGGTAGTAGCTGTCGGCATAGATCAAGACCCGGCTGCCTGAGTCCGCGGCACGAAGGCCGCAAGCTTCGCCGCTGAAGCCGCCGAACACCACCGAGTGGATTACGCCCAGCCGGGCGCAGGCCAACATCGTAATCGGCAGCTCCGGAATCATCGGCATGTGGATTGTCACCCGGTCGCCACTGGTCAGTCCGGCAAAATCACGGAGCATCGCCGCCACTTCATTCACTCGCGCATAGATTTCCTGGTAGGTGATCGCAACCGGCGCTTCCTCTTCGGCTTCAGGCACAAAGATCAGCGCCGCCTTGTTCTTGTATTTTTCTAAGTGCCGGTCTACACAGTTAAAGCAGGCATTTAACTTCCCCCCGGTAAACCACTTCCAAAACGGGGGATCGCTTGTGTCGAGAATCTCCCTCCAGGGTTCAATCCAAGTCAGCATCTCGGCGTATTCCGTAAAGCATCCCGGGAAGTTTTTCTCACTGAACCGGTCCATCACCGAAGCATCTTTGAGATTCGCCTGGGCGATAAATTTGGCGGAAGGACGGTATATCTCCTCCTCTTTCCAGTGCACCGCAATTTGAGCTTCATTTACTTCAGAGGAAATTATTTTCGACTGGTCCACGAGAAGAACCCCATATTAGAGCTTTAAAACGCCGATCCTGAACCTAACAGGCTGTACAAAAGCGTGGCCAACACGATGATGGTAAAGATCACGTACATGCGATCGTGTTCTGCTGCGAATCCCCAAATTGAGAACGCAACTCGCACTACGGGAGTCGCAATCAACACCAGCAACCCCAACTGGATCAAGCCGCGACCTTCCAACGTAAATGCGTCGCGAATGATTCCCGGCACGGTTTTCAAATCCGCAGGCTCGCCGTGAAAAGTACGATAGTCAGCCGGGGAACCTGCGTGCCGAAATAGGTAAATGACCCCTCCACAAAAAACTATCAGCGCCGAAACTGAGACCCCGGTGCGCAACAGATTCCCGATGATGTTCTCAATCCGCCGATCAGACCATACGGTCCCGGAAGCGACGGCGGCTCGCGGTTGCTGGCTGGTTGCCATTTAAATTTTTCCCCGCAGCCCCTGAAAGATCATTTGCAGTCCCAGCAACACAATGACGACACTGAAAACCAGCCGCAGCCACTTGGTTTCCGTCTGCACCAGAATGCGTGCCCCGAGTATCGAACCCGCCAGAACGCCCAGCATAACAGGCATCGCGAGGGAAGGATCGATGTAGCCGCGGTTCAGATAAATTCCCGCGCTCGCCGCAGCAGTCACTCCAATCATGAAATTACTAGTGGTGGTAGAAACCTTAAACGGCACCTTCATCGCCTGGTCCATCGCCAGCACTTTCACCGCTCCGGAGCCGATCCCCAGCAGTCCAGAGAGCGTTCCCGCTCCAAACATCAAGCTGAACCCCGCGGGCACGTGGTAGACGTTGTAGCTGCGCTCGCCGCGGGCAGTGGGGAAACTGCCATTCAGGCGCAGCCGGGTTGCCAGCGCGTCGGGAGGATCATTGCCGGCCCACGGCGGCCGGGTGCGCGCAGAAAGATACGCGGAATATAGCAGTACCGCGCCGAAAATGACCCCGATCAACGAGCCCGAAATTCTGGTTGCCAGGAACGCGCCTAGAAGCGCCCCAAAGGTTGTGGCAATTTCCAGGAACATGCCAATGCGGATGTTGGAGAACCCTTCTTTAACGTAGGCTGCGGCCGCGCCCGACGACGTCGCGATCACAGAAACCAGGGACGCGCCGATGGCATAGCGAATGTCCACCTTGAAAAATAGCGTGAGCAGCGGGACCAGCACCACTCCTCCGCCCAGTCCGGTGAGCGATCCCAACAGCCCCGCCACAAGCGATCCTATCGCTACCAGGACCGTGAAGCACAGAACATTCATTCCCGGCAGACCCCGCCAGACAGTGTGCCACAAATAATGGCTCTCATCCGCAGCGCAGTGAGGCGACATTCGGTCGGATTGGCATTCGCGGAACCGGCATGGCGGCGTCGCGGTTTTTACCGTGCGGGCCTTACATTAGTGAGGATGGCGGAGGTCGTGAAAGGCGAACTACTTCTCAGACAGGGTAAAGTTGACGGCGGAATTGCCACCAGAGGCGACCGTGACTTTTTTCTCCCACGTCTTGGGATCAGAAAATACTGGGCGCTGCACTCGTCGCTCCGTCAGTACATCGAACGTACCTTCCGACCGTGCGACCGTCCAGCCTTCATGCCAGGCCACGATTTCATACTGCCCGGCCGGCACATCGGTGAGCTCAAATTTTCCACTTTCGTCAGTCACTGCGTAATACGGATGCGGCGCGATAAATAATTCTGCATTCATCCACACGTGCCCGCCATTGCAACGCAAAGTCGCAACCCCCGGAGACTGCATGTTCCGGCTGATCACCTGATTAGGAAACGGAAATGGCAGGTTATAAGTGGCTGCACCGGTCATGTGAATCGTGTGCAGGGTAGCGTCGGAACTTTTCATCTGTAGATCAGACTTCGCCGGAACCAGCAGGATGTGCGGCTCATAACGGCAGTGCTTCTGGTCCAGAAACCGCCGCGGCTCAGGCAAGTCCATGGCCTTTCCTTTGGAGATATCCTTGAGATACACCACGGTGTTCGCAACTCCGCCCTGTGGCCCTACAATCAGCCGCTCCAAATCTGCTGTTTTGTGAGAATCTGGATCGCAGATGGAGGGGTCTTTGGTAATTGGGTACCCGGCAATATGCGGCATCGGGCCCGACCACTTTACTGTGCCGGAAATCTTTCCGCCGTTGCTGACCGAGATCACCTGATAAGACTGAGCGCTAAGTGTCTTGACCGGAACCAGGAACAGCAGCGCAGAAACGGCGGCAATCGCCGCGCACCTGCACAGCTTCGGGGCATACATTTTAAGATAAGTTTTATTAAGCACTTTTGCGTCTTTGATTCCTCAAGGTAGCTTGGCCCCAGACCCGCTGCAAGTGACTCAAGTAACTGCAATTTTGGATGTCGCTATGTGTAACCCATCGAGGACCGTAGGTTGGGATTCCCAAAAGTGACCGCCGATTGAGCCATATTGCTCAGACGCATGGGGAAGTAGCTGCTATCCTTATGGATTGACGCCCAAAAATTATGCTTAGAAACCGAGCCTTAACTGCAAGCTTCTTGCTGCTGTGCTCCATCGCTTACTCTCAGAATTCTGAGTTGCCGCCAGATCCGGCGGTATCGGCCCCTGGATATTCCAAGCCCACTGCGCAGATGCGTCTTCACAATTACTTTTTTGACGCTTTTGGTCCTTATCCCATTCTCGGCGCCGCGTTCGCTGCCGGTATCAACCAGGCCAACAATACTCCGCCGGAGTGGAAGCAGGGTGGAGTCGCCTACGCCAAGCGGTTTGGGTCAGATTTTGGCATCGCCGCCGTCACCACGACCACCCGGTATGCTCTCGCGGAAGCCTTCCGGGAAGATACTTTGTATTACCGTTGCGATTGCAGTGGCTTCCTGCCCCGCCTGCGCCATGCATTCACTTCCACCGTAACCGCGCGCCGCGGAGAAGATGGTCATACCGTTTTTTCGATTCCGGCTATTGTCGCGCCCTATGCTGGCACCATGACCGCGGTCTATGGCTGGTATCCCGACCGCTACAATGGCAAGGACGCCTTCCGCATGGGAAACTACACCATGCTGGGATATGTCGGCCAAAATATCGCGATGGAATTTATTTTTTCGGGGCGGCATTCATTTCTGTCGAAATTGCACATGGGAGGCCGAAGAGGCGAGAGCCCACCCGCAGCGGCCACGACTGGCCCCTAGACTTTTGGAAATCTCGTTGAGGTTACGCTGCCGAGGGTTCCGCGGGCGTCGCAGCATCCGTGCGATGCCACTTCGCGCCGGCCCAGAGTCGGAACCGATCGAGGTATAGATAAACCACCGGCGTGGTGAACAGTGTGAGAGCCTGGCTTACAATCAGCCCGCCGACAATCGTAATTCCCAGGGGCTGCCGCAATTCGGAACCCGTTCCCGTCCCCAGCGCCAGCGGCAATCCTCCCAGCAAGGCCGCCATCGTGGTCATCAGAATAGGACGGAAGCGGAGCAGCGAAGCCTCATGGATCGCCTCCTGAGGCGTCTTACCCTCTGTGCGTTCCACTTGCAGCGCGAAATCAATCATCATGATCGCATTCTTTTTTACGATGCCGATCAACAAAATGATTCCGATCATTCCGATTACATTTAATTCGTGGCGGGTGAGGATCAGCGCCAGCAGTGCGCCCACTCCCGCCGACGGCAGGGTTGAGAGAATCGTGATCGGGTGGACGAGGCTTTCATAAAGCACGCCCAGCACGATATACACGGTCACCAGTGCGCCAAGGATCAGGATAGGCTCACTGCTCAGCGAGTCCTGGAAGGCTGCTGCCGTGCCTTGAAAGCTGGCGTGTATCGTTCCCGGAAACTTAATATCCCGCTCCGCCGCCTCGATTTTTTGCGTGGCCTCTCCCAGCGCCACCCCTGGCGCCAGATTGAACGACAACGTCACCGAAGGGAATTGTCCCTGATGATTTACCGCCAGCGCGGTACTGGAGGGACCAAAGTGGGTAAACGTAGAAAGCGGAACCATTTGCCCGCTGCTCGATGGCACATAAATGCCTGCGAGTGCGTCCGGGCTCTGTTGGTACTCTGGCGAGACTTCCATAACCACGTGGTATTGGTTCAGTGGCCGGTAGATAGTTGAAACCTGCCGCTGCCCAAATGCGTCGTAAAGCGCATTGTCGATCGCGGCAGCGCTCACCCCTAACCGGGAAGCGGTATCGCGATCAATCACGACCTGCGATTCCAGTCCGCGGTTCTGCTGATCGGTATTGACGTCCCGCAATTGCGGCAAGGTTCGCAGCTTTTGCAAAAGCCGCGGCGCCCAGGTGTTCAGCTCGTCTAAGTCTTCGCCTTGCAGGGTGTATTGGTATTGCGCCTGGCCTCCGCGCCCGCCAATGGTCAGGTCCTGCGCAGACTGCATAAATAATGTTGCGCCAGCCACTTTGGACAGCTTCCCCCTCAGCCGGTTGATTACCAGGTCCGCGGAAATTTTTCGAACTCCAATTGGCTTCAGGGTGGCAAACAATCGGCCCTGATTCAGCGCCGTGTTTCCGCCGGCAAAACCCATCACGTTGTCTACTGCCGGGTCCTTGCCGACGATGTCCACGAACTGCGCCATTTTGCTTCGCATGGACGGAAATGAAATATCCTGCGCTGCTTGCACGGCTCCGCCTAACCGGCCGGTGTCCTGTTGCGGAAAGAAACCTTTGGGGACAATCCAGTACAAGTAGATGGTCAAGACCGCAGTCCCAATGGTGATGAGCAATGTCACGAACTGGAAGCGCAGAACCAGGTTCAATCCGCGCTCGTATATCCGCAACACCCGGTTAAATACATTTTCGTTCCAGCGATACAGGCGGCCGTGCTTTTCCTCTTGCAGCGGCTTCAGCAGCACCGCGCACATTGCCGGCGTCGTCGTTAGCGACACTGCCAGGGAAACTGCTATAGCGATGCTCAACGTCACCGCAAATTCGCGGAACAGGCGTCCCACGAGGCCCCCCATCATCAGAATAGGGATAAAAACCGCCACCAGGGATGTGCTCATCGAGAGCACTGTAAAGCCGATCTCCCGGGCGCCTTGTAGCGTGGCTTCGCGCGGCGTCATGCCTTTTTCCAGATAGCGCGTAACGTTTTCCAGCACTACGATTGCGTCATCAACCACAAAACCAGTTGAGATCGCGAGCGCCATCAGGGAAAGATTGTCCAGGCTGTAGCCGAGCAAATACATGCCGCCGAACGTTCCTATCAAAGACAGCGGCACTGCGACCGCCGGAATCATCGTGGCGCGTACCGTGCGCAAGAAAACAAAAACCACGAGAATGACCAGAACGATGGAAAGCAGCAGCGTTACTTCAATATCGTGCACCGACGCGCGAATCGTCACCGTCCGGTCGAGAATCACTGCCAGCTTAATTGCCGGTGAGATTGACGATTGCAACTGTGGCAACATCCCCGTGACCCGGTCCACGGTGGCAATAATGTTTGCTCCCGGCTGCCGGGAAACAATTACCAGCACTGCAGGTTTCCCATTTGCCAGCCCGACGTTGTGCACGTCTTCGACCGAATCCTGCACGTCGGCAACGTC
>JAFAWN010000472.1 GCA_019241735.1 Terriglobales bacterium | reverse complement strand
TGAGAAACATGGTCGCTATCGCTTCTCGAAACCACTTAACCACGGCTGGAATCTTCTCTATCTCGGAATCCGCGGAAGGAATTTTTAACTCCAAGGGATTGGCGCACTGGTACAGCCAAACCTCCGCCGAGGTTTCCGTCACTATGTTGGCGGACGGATCCTCGGGTTGGCAGAAAGCCAATTCTCCCGATGGCTCGAACCTGGATGAAGCGGATCTTGCGGAAAGGGCGGCCAATAAAGCTCTCGACTCAAAATCACCGCGTGAGATCGCGGCCGGAAAATACACTGTGATCCTGGAACCGGCAGCTGTCCTGGATCTGGTGGGGTTCATGTTCTGGGATTTCAGCGGCCTGGCAATCCTCGATCAGCGCTCTTTTCTTAATGGCCGCGTCGGACAGCGAATCTTCGGCGAGAACATCGACATATGGGACGATGTGTCTCATCCCCTGCAATCCGGATCGCCGTTCGATGGCGAAGGACTGCTACGCCAAAGGGTGCAGCTCGTCAAGAATGGAATCGTGCAGCGCCTCGTTTATGCGCGGGCGAGCGCCGAGAAACTGAAAAAGTCAGAGTACAGCGAGCGGGTGGGCCCCATTGAGCACACCGGTCATAGCTTTCCGTTGCCCAATGAAATGGGTGAGGCCCCGACGAATATTGTGTTCAGCGGACCGCTCCAGTCAAATACTGTCGACGAAATGATCGCATCCACGGAACGCGGAATCCTCGTGACCCGATTCTGGTACGTGCGGGAAGTCGATCCGTATGAAAAGATTTTGACCGGCATGACCCGCGACGGAACTTTTTATGTGGAAGACGGAAAAATTCGGCACGGCATACGAAACTTCCGCTTCAACGAAAGCTTAATTCACATGCTTTCGAACGTTGACGCCATGGGAGCCCCGGTTCGCGCCAGCGGTGAAGAAAGTTTTGACATGGTGGTCCCGCCGATGAAGGTTTTGGGTTTTAACTTCACCGAGGTTACGACCTTCTAAAGCTTCATTCCTCAGATTGTTTTGCATAATCTCCCCGCAACTAACTGATCTGCAAGTGTTTACGCCTAACGGTTGCAGGACTTCGGTAACTTTGCACCCTTGGTTCCCCGGTGTACTCTGCCCTCGTAATGTCAAATATTGACCGAACCGGTGTAAACGGCAAGTCGGCATTATCCGCCGAACCCGCGGGCTTGTTGCAGGGTCAATCGCGAGCAGAGAACGTAAAGGGTCAGCCGGCTAACGGGGCCAAAGCTTCAGGAGTTTGCTACTCGGATATGCAGAGCGCCGCGCGTTTTCCCATAAAGCTGCCGATCTCGGTGAAGCCGCAGGGCGGCAGAGAAAGTCTGACACAGACCGAAAATATTTCCGCCAACGGAGTCTTGTTCCAGGTGGACGCAGAAATGCCGGTGGGCTCTGCCGTCGATTTCACCATTTCTTTGCCGGCAGATGTCGTGGGCGCGGACACTGACGTAAGGCTCGAATGCCGGGGCCGGGTAGTACGTAGCGACCAAGAGAATGGACGACGCGGTGTAGGCGTCGTCATAGACGAATATCACTTCGATCAGCACAGCTGAATGCCGGGGAAGCGGCAGGGGTCAAATGGTTAGCACCAGTACCAGTTTCGATGAGATTGTTCTGCAGCCTTCTGCGGCCGACGGCGCCCGGGAACTTATCAGAATTATTGTGGCCGACACCCAGTCCATTTTCCGCGCTGGGCTGCGGAAAATCTTTGCCCTCGAAGACGATATTCGCGTCGTCGGCCAGGCGGAGACGTTGCAGCAAACCCTGTCCGCCGCCAAGAAGTTTTCCGCCGACATCCTTCTGCTCGAAGCCACATTGACGCCGAATCCCGCCGAACTTGTGACCGATCTGCTGCGGCAGACGCCATCGCTGCGGATCGTGGTCGTCACCGTGGAATCAAACCAGGAACTTACTCTGGATCTGTTCCGCCGCGGAGTGCACGGCATTGTTTCCCGCGAGGTTGAACCTGAGTTATTAGTGGATTGCCTTCGCAAAGTGGCGAAGGGCGAGCCGTGGCTCGAAAGCCAGGGTATTCAATGGGTCCTCGAGGCATACCGGACGCAGAGCACGCGGGCGGCAACGACCAGGCCCAAAGTCCAACTGACGCCTAAAGAAACTCTGATTGTCTCCTGTGTGACCCAGGGAATGAAAAATAAGGAAATTGCGATACGGGTCGGCACCACGGAGCAGGTGGTGAAAAATTATCTGCGTAAAGTGTATGACAAGCTGGGCGTCGCCGACCGACTGGAGCTGGCCCTCTACTGCCTGCACAACCGGGTGCTGGACGGCGCGGTTCTCGCGGAAATAAAGCCGTCCACCGGGCAGCAATTGCCAGTCCCTGCATCAGTAGCCGCGGCGGAGTTGTCTTCTTCAAACTCCAACGCTGCTGCGGCTTCAGCTGGAGTACAAAGTCAGAAACTCTCTTAGTCCGTGAGTTACTCAGTTTCTTGGTAATTTCCTTTTCCCGCGTCAGCCAAGTTCATTTCCCTGATCGCAGCCAGCATCCTGAAATTTCTTGATTCTTTCGAAACTCCTCCCTGTAGCGAATTGAATTCTTAGCCAGATAACTCTGATTTCTGCGAGAATTATCAGCATGAAGCAGAAATTTCAGACCGTTGCCATTCTTGCCGGAATGGTTTTCACTGCATTGCCCTCGTGCAGCGCACAGAACCAGTCCTCTGCTGATCAAAAGCTGCCGGCCGCACCTTTTACTGACTACCGCGGTGAGCATCCGGGGACCGTGCACAGGATCACCGCAGCGGATCTGCCGCAACCGTACGCGAGTACGCCGACGGCGAACCCTCCCCAAGTGGTGCCGAAGCCAGAAAGCGCATGGCCTCAGGCCCCTGACGGGTTCAAAGTGGAGCGTTATGCAGAGGGCTTGGAGGGCCCCCGGCTCATTACGCGCGCTCCCAATGGCGACCTGTTTGTAGCCCAAACCAGCGCAGGCAGCATCCTGGTGTTGCGCGGCATAACCGCAGGGGGGAAGCCGGAAAAAACAGAGGTCTTCGTGGGCGGCCTCAACGAACCTTTCGGAATCGCCTTTTATCCTCCGGGAGCGGACCCGCAATATGTGTATGTCGGCAACACCGACTCGGTCGTTCGCTTTCCTTATCGTACTGGCGACATGAAGGCCCGGGGCCCTCAGGAGATCATCATTCCCAAGTTGCCCACCGGCGGTCATTCAACTCGAAACGTCGCTTTTTCGCCAGATGGAAAGCGCATGTTCGTAGCAGTGGGCTCACGCTCCAACGTCACGGACATCGACACGAATTCGAGCGAATTTCACCGTGCCAATATCCTTGTTGCTAATCCGGACGGCAGCAACCTTCGCGTGTACGCCTCCGGAATCCGCAATCCCGTCGGCCTGGCGGTTGACAGTGCCGGAGTGGTTTGGACCTCGGTGAACGAGCGTGACGAACTGGGGGACAATCTGCCTCCTGACTACATCACCCACGTCGAGGAAAACGGTTTCTATGGATGGCCGTGGTATTACACCGGTGGCAACCCTGATCCGCGATTCCCCAACAAGCATCCGGAACTGAAAGCCAAAGTTATCGTGCCCGATGTGCTGGTCGAGCCTCATGACGCTTCGCTTCAGCTTAGTTTTTACGATGGAAAACAGTTTCCCGAGGAATATCAGGGCCAGATTTTTGCATGCGAGCATGGATCGTGGAACCGGTCGGTGCGTACGGGTTACGAAGTGATCTTTGTTCCGCTGAAGAATGGACGCGCCATCGGGGAATACCGTGACTTTCTCACCGGATTTGTAACTCCTGACGGAAATGTCTGGGGACGGCCTGTGGGCGTTACCACGGCAACCGATGGCTCTTTAATAGTTACCGATGACGCCTCAAATTCCATCTGGAGGGTGAGCTACGTAAAGAAATAAGAGAGCGATGGTCCACGGCCATGAAGATTCATGGCTTGAAATTAAAAACTGGAAGATTCAATGATTGCCCGGGATTGGGCATCGCTTCGCGCGTCCATCCAGCTTTGTAGAATCAGGACTGCGGCCAGGCGGTCCACCACTTCTCCGCGGCGCTTGATGGACATCTCCGAGTCACGTAACACCCGGTTCGCTTGCGCCGAACTCAGACGCTCGTCCCACAAATGCACGGGCAATTTAAAGCGTTTGCGTAATTCTGTTGCGAATGTCTGCATCTTTTCCGCCTGAATCCCCTCCGCGCCGCTTAATCGCAATGGGAGCCCTACCACGATCGCCGAAACCGCATACTCCTGAATCACCTTTCCCAAAGTTTCGTAATCGGAGCGCTTGTTCGCCTTCCGAATGGTCTGGAGGCCCTGGGCGGTGATGCCCAAAGGATCTGAGATCGCCATTCCAATGGTTTTCGAACCTACATCCAGTCCAAGCACCCGGGGATGCCGGTCGTTGCCACCCACCTGCTGCGGAGTTCCGAAGGTCACTTGTGGATTATAGGTCGATGGGGGAATACCGCGATACACTGAGGTCTACTCATGGAAACACGAGAACCCATTCAATCCGCAGAAGCGGTGCCTGTCGCTGCAATTATTCCCGTGGAATCGGACAAACACGGCTGGGTGCAGA
>JAFAWN010000438.1 GCA_019241735.1 Terriglobales bacterium | reverse complement strand
CCGTCGGATGCGGGTGCCGGGATTGAAACTGCGATGGCAGTCGTCTGTGTGCTCATTGCTGGGGCTGGGCTGGCGCCGCTAGATCGCCATCACTCCGACTTCTTTTTCCACTTCGACGGTATCGACCATGACGATTGCATCCCAGGGACAGCCATCAAGAAACGATCCGTCGGGCCCCTTGCTCAGGCATTTCTTGCAGCCGATGCACAGCACCGGATCGACCTGGATTCTGCCGAATGGCGGGTGGTCCTCGTCCGGTACCCAGAACATGCAATCTTCCACCGGACAATATTCCACGCACGCCGGCGAGCCCGCGCATCCGGTACAACACTCGGTGATGACGGCGAGTTCCTTCGGTTTCTTCTTGCGCGGCGTGGTCAGACCCTTTGACTTGGGTTCAAACTTGAACTCGTCAGGGACCATCCCAATCGCTTTGTTGGCGGCCTCGGCAGCGGGCATCGACAAGAATTATACGATAGAAGGAAGTGCTCCTAGTGATCGCTTTCACTGAGCAAAACCTTCGTTTCTGATATATTGTGCATCCAGCCCCTTAGAAAATAGCTTTGACCGGGCATCAATCCCCGCGTCTCCGGCCCCATTTCTCGATTCGAAGAGGGCAGAAGGAGCAACTTTATGGCAGGCAAAAGTCTTAATAGGGTGACTCTGATCGGCAATCTCGGTAAGGATCCCGAGGTGAAGTACACTCCCAGCGGAACCCCGGTGGCCAAGCTTACCCTCGCCACCAACGAGCGTTTTAAGGACAAGGCAGGCGAGTGGCAGGACCGCACCGAGTGGCACAACGTCGTTCTCTGGCAGCGGCTGGCGGAGATTGCCGGAGAGTATTTGAAGAAGGGCGGCAAGGTCTACGTGGAAGGGCGGTTGCAAACACGGTCGTGGGATGACAAGACCACCAACCAGAAAAAATACATGACCGAAGTCGTGGCTAGCGATCTGATTCTGTTGGGCGGGCGTGGTGAAAGCGGCGACGATGGCGCAAGGTCAAGAGGCGCTACCGCTGCAGGAGCTGGCTTTGACCAGCGCCTTCCGGAACCGGAAGCGGAGCCCGTGGGATCGCCGATTACCGATGAAGACATTCCGTTCTAGGCGGCGAAACCGACTATAGCTGTATGACCGAGCTGGCTACGAAAACCTGTGTACCCTGCCGCGGCGGGATTCCCCCACTCAAGGGAAAAGAGCTCTCCGACATTCACAAGCAAGTGCCCCAGTGGGCGCATTGGAAAGTTGTCAACGAACATCACATCGTCCGGACGTTTGCTTTCCCCGACTTCAAGCAAGCTCTGGATTTTGTTAATCGCGTCGGCGCAATCGCCGAGGAGCAGGGGCATCATCCCGACATCCTGCTTGCCTGGGGTAAGGCGGAGATCACTTTGTGGACTCATAAAGTCGATGGACTGACGGAGAGCGACTTCATCATGGCGGCAAAGATCGACCGCTTGCAGCAGCATGACGAAGCGCTTGCTCAGAAGAAATGATTAACGAAATCGATTTTCGTAAGCACGCTGAGCGCGCGGTTGAAGTCCTGAAAAAGCGCTTGATGGCGGCCGAGGATTTGGCTGAATTCGAAGTGGAAGACCAGGCGGGGGCGCTGCACATCTCGTTCGAGGATGGCAGCAAGTTCATCGTGTCGCCCAATGCCGCGGCGCGACAGGTGTGGATTTCCGCGCTGGCCTCGAGTTTTAAGCTGGATTGGTCCGAGGTCGAACAGGATTTTGTATTGCCTAAGACGGAAGAGAAACTGAATCCGCTGGTCGCCAGACTAGTGAATCAGCAGTTGGGCGAGGAAGCATTAAGTTTTTCGTAATCCCGCCTAGATACAGCGATTACAGCCTCAACCTTCAAGCTTTGTTTTCAAATGTGCCGCAATCTGCTGGCCGTGAAAGCGCCCATTCTCGATGAAAATTTCGTTGGTCTTGGACCCGGCCACAATCACTCCCGCCACGTAAATGCCCGCTACATTGCTCTCCAGAGTGATCGGATCACAAACCGGGCGGCATTGTTCCGGAGAAAGCTCGATACCCATGGCGCGAAGAAAATCGTAATCGGGATGGTAGCCGATCAGGGCAAAAACAAAATCATTTTTCAGCTTCTCCCGGCCATTGGGGGTATTCAAGATCACGTGGTCCGGCGCGATTTCTTCGACTGAGCTGTTGAAGTAGGCTGCGACTTCGCCTGCCTTGATGCGGTTCTCAATGTCCGGAAGAATCCAGTACTTTACGTGCCCATGCAGCTTTTCGCCCCGATGCACCAGGGTGACGCGCGCCCCGTGACGCCATAAGTCCAGCGCCGCAATCGCCGCGGAATTCTTTCCCCCGATGATCACTACATCGCAATCGAAGTAGGGATGCGGCTCGCGGTAATAATGGAACACCTTGGGTAGTTCCTCCCCGGGGATTCCCAGATAGTTGGGCAGGTCATAGTATCCAGTCGCAACTATCAGCTTCCGTGCGCGATAGTCGAAGATGCGGTTGAGCCGGTCGCTGGTCGTCACCTGAAAATTGTTGTCCTGTCCCGTCACAGTTTCCACTTTCTGATATTGCCGCACGTTCAGGTGATAGTGTTCCGTGACCTTGCGGTAATATTCGAGCGCTTCCTCCCGCGTGGGCTTCTGGTGCGCAGTGCTGAACGGGATGTCGCCGATCTCCAGCAGCTCCGGCGTGGTAAAAAACGTCATGTTCGCAGGATAGTTATAGAGCGAGTTGACGATGCATCCCTTATCGATGACCATCGAATTGAAGCCCGCGCGCTGCGCTTCAATTCCGCACGCCAGCCCAGTCGGGCCTGCCCCGATCACAATGACGTCCACAGAATTGTCGGGCCGGGGGTGCAATAAGGCGCGCGGCAAAGTATCCGGAATCTGTTCGCCGGTTTCAGAGACGGTATCGGTCTCGGAAATCTGAGTCGCGTCGGAGACTTGTTCCCGGCTCACTGGTCCTCGAATCAAGAAATCTCGCAGTGGGAGTGAGGGATTCTAACATGCTGCACCACTCCATTTGTCGCCAGTCCGGCGCGTTGTACGCGATCATTCCGCTATAATTTTGACGTCCACGAAATTATGCGTACGGAACTATCTCAGAGGCCGAAAACCGGCGCGCGCACCGAGTCTGACAGCATGGGCCAGATCGAGGTCCCGGCGAATGTTTACTGGGGCGCGCAGACTCAACGTTCGCTGCTGCACTTTAATATCGGCCGCGACACCATGCCGCCGGAACTGATTCGCGCCTTTGGCATACTCAAGAAGGCTTGCGCGCTGGTAAATCAGGATCTTGGCAAACTTCCCGCCGACAAAGCCAGGCTCATTGTGCAGGCTGCGGATGAAATCATAGCCGGCACTCTTGACGGTCAGTTTCCGCTGCGTATTTGGCAAACCGGCAGCGGCACCCAGACCAACATGAACGTCAACGAGGTCATCTCCAACCGCGCTATTGAGCTTGCGGGTGGCGAAATGGGATCCAAGCAGCCGATTCATCCCAATGACGACGTCAACATGTCGCAGTCTTCCAATGATACTTTTCCGACCGCGATGCACATCGCGGCGGCGGAACGGGTGAAGAACACATTGATTCCTGCCGTCGAAAATGTTCGGCGGGCAATTGCAGCCAAGGCCGCCGAATTTGACGGCGTCGTGAAAATCGGCCGGACCCATTTGCAGGATGCGGTGCCAATGACTTTTGGCCAGGAATTTGGCGGCTGGGCGTCACTGCTGGAGCGTGACATCCGGCGTCTCGAGCTGGCGCTCGATGGACTTTACGACCTCACCATAGGCGGGACTGCGGTTGGGACTGGGCTGAACGCGCCGCCGGAGTTTGCGGAGCTGGCCGCGCGAAAAATCGCCGAGCTTACGAATTGCCCGTTCCGTTCCCATCCTAATAAGTTTGCGGCGCTCTCGGCACACGATGAAATAGTTTTCGCTCAAGGCGCTTTGGAAACTCTTGC